>NZ_AFAL01000700.1 GCF_000193225.1 Verminephrobacter aporrectodeae subsp. tuberculatae At4
GTGCCGTGATGTTTCCAGAACCACTGGAAAAGATTTTCGCCGTTAATTTCACTTAATCCAATAAATACATCCCTTGGAACTCCTTTTTCCCACAATTTCTGCTGCAGCACATCTTTGCCGTACTCAGGATCCAACAAATGTCCCGACTTCGACCAAACATCAAACTCACGAACATATTTCATTTTTCCTGGCCTCACGGAAAGTAACGGTGACCCCAGATAGAGCCTTTTTTCTATGCGTCAGTTTATTGGAGTCATGTCATCCGGATCAATAACAATATGTCCAAACTCAGAGATAATTTTTACGATCATTGGCAATAGCGTCGGTTCAGCATCGATTGGTAGATGTATCCAAGCCAAGGCTCTACCCTCCAAATATTCAAGAAACTTTGCCGCCGACTCCTTGGATTGCATGCTGTCAGGTAGTCCGTGGCTCAAACAAAACTCCTTAAATGAATCTTCTGTTAGCTCACCAGATTGAATGGCTAACTTCAAACTCTCACAGTGCGTTTCCTCAGGAATTGCACTTAAGCCAAGAAAAACATCCTCTGGAATCCCCTTTTCCCACATCGCCTGCTGTAACACTTTGCCGTACGCAGGATGCAGCAAATGTCCCGGCTTTGACCAAGCCTCAAGTTCACGAACGTATTTCATTTTCTCAGTCTCCCTTGGGATATCTAATCTTGATGTTCTTACTTCCGTAAGGACGATTGATATGCAGTGTTTTCAAACCCGTACTTATCGATGTATGCATACCAGCGACGTTAGCATCTGGCAATAACAGTGTCGCACGCACCGTGCTAGCAATCACGCTGCTCACGTGGGCGACCTCCGCATCTTGTGCAATAACGCCGTGTTCCATATGAAGCGGCATAGAGCCGTTGTGTTCCACACGAAACGACGAAGGGCCTGTATCAGTTGATTGGATTCATATTATCCGGATCAATGACAATATGCCCGAGTTCAGAAATGATTTTTACGATCATTGGCAATAGCGTCGGTTCGGCATCGATTGGCAGATGTATCCAAGCCAATGGTCTACCCCGCATGTATTCAAGAAACTTTGCTGCCGACTCCTTGGAGTGCAAGCTGTCAGGCAGTTCGTGACTCAAACAGAACTTCTTGAATGAATCTTCTGTTAGCCTACCAGATTGAATGGCCAACTCCAAATTTTCGCAGTCTACTATACTGGGAATTTCACTTAGACCAAGAAACACATCCTTTGGAACTCTTTTTCCCACAATTTCTGCTGCAGTATGTCTTTGCCATACTCAGGATCCAGCAAGTGTCCCGGCTTCGACCAAGCTTCAAGTTACGAACATATTTCATTTTTTAACCTTACGGGATATAGCGGATTTTGATATTTTGACTTCCGTGAGGACGATTGATATGTAGTGTTTTCAAGCCTGTGCTTGTCGATGTATGTATACCAGCGACGCTGCCATCTGGTAATATTTTTTGACCGTTTGAGCCTACAGTTCCTGGCAGTGAACCGAAATCTTGCTCTGCAGTGGCAACACTGTTAGGTTTGGTGTAATTTCCCTTAGAATTATCCCCTTTGGAGTCAGTCTCTTTATCCAATCCACTAGTCACCCCATCAACAATCGTATCAGTTTCTCCTTTTGGAGTTTCTGCCTTTTCATTGAATACCCAGCCAGATGCTAGCTCAAGCACGTCTTTCGTACGTTGCATGAACTGAGTACCCGCGCGTGCCATTTGCGCCCGTTGCTCGGGCGTCATGTGGGTTGTTGCAACTATGCCAGTAATTGCAACCCCCACCGCTATCACCGGAACGATAACGCTTGGAGATCTGCCGTCGAGATCAATATACTTATAAGGATTGTTGTTTGCATACGCATAGCGATTAAAGCTATGCGGCTGCTCTGGTACCAAATCCTTGGGGTCAATTCCGGTAAACCGCCCGGTCAAGGGCATATAGTAACGGGCCCCCATGTACGATAGCCCTGTCTGGGAATCGTATGGCTTGCCTGCAAACCACAGCTTGTTGCCCGCGCTGGTGGTGGTTTCCCGCTGCCGTTGCCCATAGGGCAAATAGCTTTCCTTCCAGACCAAGACACCGCTGGCATTGCTCGCCATCATGGGCGTTCCGGCAATGTCGTTGTGAAAATACGTAATGGTCGCCTGCGCCATGGCGTTGGCCCCAAGGGCCACAGAACCCAGCAGGAGAACTGCGCGGGCCAGGAAACGGTTCAGCATGTTGCGGGTCATTGCGTGGACTCCTTCTGGGCAACGCGCTTGCCGTTCAGATAGATGTATTGAATCAGTTTCCCTGGGGATCCCGGGGTGTATTCGGAGAGCAAATTCCCATGCGCTCCATGGAATTCATGGGTCTTGGTGATGCCTTGGGTGACACTGGTCCGCTTCTGATTCGCGTCGTACGCATACTGCACACTGCTGGCGGGGGTCGCGCAATTTACGCACTTCAGATTGGGCACTGCGTCGTAGGTGAACGTTCGTCCCCCGCCGCTGGCAATATTGCCCAGCGTATCGTACGTATAGGTGGCTGACAGCGTGCTTGGCACGGCACTCAGACTGCTCAATCGGTTATTCGCATCGTACTGGTAGGTCAGCTGCGTTCCGGGGATGTTCTGTGCCGTGATGTTTCCAGACCCGCTGTAAGAGATGTTCCCCGTTCCTTGCGCAGTCGTCACGCGGCTCAGGCGATCCATGTCGTCATAGCTGAAAGAACGGTTGTACAGGGAATCTCTGTAATCCATGATTCTAGTCAGGTTACCTACCGCATCGTAGCTGAAAGTGAAGTCCCCATAGTATGTTCCGGAGCGCGAGTAGGTAACAAATGTACTGGGCAACAGCCGGGAGTTTTGGCCATATATGGATTGAGTACCATTTGCATACGATATTTCCTTGACCTGCCCGGATGGCCAGTAGCTGACGGCATCGATGTATCCCGGAATCGAAGTCGGTCGCCCGAGGCTGTTCACGCTGTACGTGACTGTATCTCCAGAACGGGGGTACACAATGGATGTCAAATGGTCGTTTTCATTGTAGCCATATTGCGCAGTCCAGGATGTACCGCCCGCAGAGAGTTGCTCGCTCTTGAGGTTGCCATTGCCATCGTAAGTAAACTGGCGTGTTGCATCCGAGGATATGCTGCTCAACAACCGATGCGCGCCATCATAGGCGTAGGCCACGGACGGTGTGGATCCAGGGTACACAATGGTTTTCAGCCGGTTCTGCTGGTCATGGGTATACGAGATGATCCCTGCAGAGCCCGTGCTTTTTGACGTCATATTGCCTGCCGCATCGCGGCCGTAGGTGGTGGTCCCCGACTCAGGATGGGTTGCAGAGATCAAATGGCCTGCCGTATTGTATGCATAGCTTCTGCTCATCCTGTCCTGCGTTGCAGAGGTGATCAAGTCCCTGCTGTTGCGGCTGTAGCTGACACTGGCACTGCTCTCGGGAGTGCTTATTCCCATCAGAAATTCCTGGTCGGGATTGCCATAGGCCCTATAGGTGTAGGTTGTGGAATTATTACGCTCGTCGCGGACGGTTTTTGAATTACCGCCGTAGCTGATGGTCTTGGCGGTGTTGTCGGCATTTTGAATCCGGGTCACACGGTGCAGATTGTCGTAGGAATAGGTTCTCCCGGACCGGCTGTTGTCGGGATCAGACTCGAACGTGGTGCGTCCAAGTGCATCGACAGAGTATGTGCTTGAAATCCCGCCACGGTTCAGTTGAATGAGATGACCGTAGTCATTATAGGTACGGGTCTCGGTGAGTGATCCACGCGTTGCGGTGCGGGTATTGGTTCCGTACGCGATGCTTACGCGATTTCCAACAGGCGGCTCGATGGAGGTGATCCGGTTCAAGCCATCGTAGCTGTAGCGGGTGGTGTGGCCGCTGCCGTCGGTTTCAGAAACCACGTTCCCTGCATCGTCGACTTGCCGAGTGATGGAGATGCTCTCGGGTTGGCTTTCGTTTTTTGGAATGCCACGCATATGATTGGAATAGCGATGCGTCAACGACCGGGGAAAGGTGATGCTTTCCACATTCCCTTGCGTGTCATGGATGAAACTCACAGAGACACCATTTCTGGTTTCCGTGGTCAGATTGCCCTTGCCATCGAACTGCCGGGTGATTGAATTTCCGGTGAAGCTTTCGTTCTGCACCTGTCGGATGATCCACTTCGGGGTGTTGATGTAGTAACTTGCGGTCGTCGTTCTGCTGCCCCCATTCGGACCTGACTCCGAAATTGAACGCGGATTTCCATACTCGTCAAAGTTGCTGTAATCGGTGCGGTAGCTCACGCCATTGCGGGTGATCGTTTTCTGCGTCAAAAGCGGGGCGTTGGTTTGCAGATAGTCGATTTTGAACAAGAATGCGCCTGGACGAAAATAGGTTTCGGATGATATTTTCTGTCCCTCCCATGTGTACTGCTCTGCTTGCGTGTTGCCAATTGTTTTTTCTACCAGCAAACCGACCTTCCAGAGATTTCCTGCACTCGCGTATATCGGCCCGATGTGCTTGTAGGTGCTTGTTCCTGCGGGGCCTGTCACGGTGGTGGTGTCCAGGGATCTCGAATTGCCCGGTGCATAGCTGAAAGTCCAATTTTCACCGGAACCCAATGACTTTCTGCTGACGACGTCAGACCGGCTGCGAGGGTTTGATTGGGTATCAAAATAAACATGCTCATACGTGTAGTCGATGGTTCCACCATAGGGGTTTTTTGCAGACCGCATCAGATAGCTGCCAGCCGAAAGACCTTTGTTGCCGTTATAGCCATAAACCCAGGTGTTGCCGTCCGGTCTTGTAACGCTGGTCAGTTGATAAATATCGAGGATCCCGGAGGACTGATAATTGTACTGATAGGTTTGTCCGGCGCTGGTAATGCTTCGAATTCTTGCGGACCTGGTTCCCGGGTCGTGGTAGCTGAATGACATTGAACGACCATCGCTGGTCGTGATGTTCCGGATCTCAGGGCTTGATTCACTTGTGTATTGAATGGAGATATAGTTTCCGTTGCGATCCGTGATCTTTTTTGTATACCACTCATAAACAGGCGATCTGTTGGAGTTTGCACCAGTCGATTGGGACATTTCATAAACGACTCCGTCGGGAGACGTGACGATGAGACCACCCCCTCCCGGGTAGCATTCTGCCTTCCAACGCCGTGCAGTGATTGCCATGGGGGACATACTGCTCGTGAATGTCAGCAGTTGCCGGCTGCCATCCGGAAGTTCCAGGACTGGATTGTCCGCAATGGTTTGGCGGTTCATGTTGAGGCAAGGATGGGCGTCGCGCGCTTTCAGGATGCGGCCAAAATGGATCGTCCACCCCCACCCCGCCGTGGTCCTGGGTTGGGCCGGATTGGCGGAGTTGATGTTGCTGCTATTGTAGGAGCGGATGATTTTCAAATCCAGCCCGCCGTTGCCCGGAATGCGGATGTCAACATAGTGGCGCTGCAGAGATCCGGTAAATGGATCGATATTTTCGTGATGGCTTTGATTGACAAAATCGCGACCCGGCTGGATACCGGGTTCTTTGTAGAAATCGGGTATCACTTCCTGCGCATTGGCGACAGCAGCGCTTGCGCACAGGATCAGGCCGAAGCGTTGAATGATTCTCTTTAATATCATATATTCCCCGTGTGATCGATGACCGGATTTCAAGCACCTGAAATTCCCCGCCTTTTGGTGCTCAACGACCATGCTGGTCATGAAGCGCAAAACCGCCACCGTGCAACCGAACGATTCGGTTGGGGATTGGGGTGTGGGCTTGCGCTGCTGGTGCAGCATGCCATGTAGGCCCACTGTTCGGACCGACTTGGCAACGGCAGTACGCTGCACGCAAGCAAGTGTACTATTCAGGTCACAATTCTGCGCATTCATAGAAAAAATTTATGCTTTTGACACAATTGGTTTATTTTTCAATCACGTTGCTTCACGGGCCGGGCGACGCCCATGGGAAATACCGCTTGCCCTTACATGCGGAACAAACCAAAGCGCGTGTCTTCGATCGGCGCATTGCGCGCGGCCGCCAGGCCCAGCGCGAGCACGCGGCGCGTGTCGGCGGGGTCGATTACGCCGTCGTCCCACAGGCGCGCCGTGGCGTAATAGGGGTGGCCCTGGGTCTCGTACTGCTGGCGGATCGGGGCCTTGAAGGCTTCCTCTTCCTCCAGGCTCCATTGGTCGCCCCGGGCCTCGATGCCCTCGCGCTTGACGGTGGCGAGAACGCCCGCAGCCTGCTCGCCGCCCATGACGCCGATGCGCGCGTTGGGCCACATCCACAGAAAACGCGGCGCGTAGGCCCGGCCGCACATGCCGTAGTTGCCCGCGCCAAAGCTGCCGCCGACGATGACGGTGAACTTGGGAACGCTGGCCGTGGCCACGGCCGTGACCATTTTCGCGCCGTGGCGCGCGATGCCCTCGTTCTCGTACTTGCGGCCGACCATGAAGCCGGTGATGTTCTGCAGAAACACCAGCGGGATCTTGCGCTGGCAGCATAGTTCGATGAAATGCGCGCCCTTGAGCGCGCTTTCGGAAAACAGGATGCCGTTGTTCGCGATGATTCCCACGGCCATTCCCTCAATGCGCGCAAAGCCCGTGAGCAGCGTGGTGCCGTAGCGCGCCTTGAATTCGTCGAACGCGCTGGCGTCGACGATGCGGGCGATGATCTCGCGCATGTCAAAGGGCTTGCGCGCGTCCACCGGGATCACGCCGTAGAGTTCTTCGGCGGCAAATCGCGGCGCTGCAGGGGCCATGTCTTGCGGCGCCCGGGGCTTGCTTCGGTTCAGATTGCGCACTGCGTCGCGCGCCAGTTGCAGCGCGTGCAGGTCGTTTTGCGCCAGGTGGTCGGCCACGCCCGACAGGCGCGTGTGCACGTCGCCGCCGCCCAGGTCTTCGGCCGTGACGAGCTCGCCCGTGGCGGCCCTGACCAACGCCGGCCCGCCGAGAAAGATGCTGCCCTGGTTCTTCACGATGATCGACTCGTCGCTCATGGCCGGCACGTAGGCGCCGCCCGCCGTGCAACTGCCCATGACCACCGCGATCTGCGCGATGCCCATGGCGCTCATATTCGCCTGGTTGAAGAAAATGCGACCGAAATGCTCGCGGTCGGGGAAGACCTCGTCTTGGTTCGGCAGGTTGGCTCCGCCCGAGTCGACCAAGTAGACGCAGGGCAGCTGGTTCTGCTGCGCCACCTCCTGCGCGCGCAGGTGCTTTTTGACGGTGAGCGGGTAGTAGGTGCCGCCCTTGACCGTGGCGTCGTTGCATACGATTACGCAGTCCACGCCGCTGACGCGGCCGACGCCGGTGATCAGGCCGGCGCCGGGCGCGGCGTTGTCGTACATGCCGAGCGCGGCGAGCGGGGCCAGTTCCAGGAACGGCGTTCCGGGGTCGAGCAGCCGTTGCACACGCTCGCGCGGCAGCAGTTTGCCGCGCGCCACGTGCTTGGCGCGCGCCGCTGCGCCGCCGCCCTGGGCGATCCTGTCGAACTGCCCGCGCAAATCGTCCACCAGCGCGCGCATGGCGGCGGCGTTGCGCAGGAAGTCGTCCGACCGGACCTTGACTTGGGTGTCGAGAATGCCCATGCGCAGTTGGGGGGCTTGGCAGCGCTTGCCGCGCAACTCAGCAGCCGAGCAGTCCGGGCAAGTCGGCCATGCTGCGAAACACTTGCGTGGCGCCTGCGGCGCGCAGTGCTGCGCCGTCGTCCTGCGGTGCGTAGGCAAACACCATGGCGCCGGCGGCCACGCCGGCGGTGACGCCCGTCACCGTGTCTTCGACCACCGCACAGCGTGCGGGCGCAATCTGGAGCGCGGCCGCGGCCGCCAGGTAGACGTCGGGGGCGGGCTTGGTCGCCGGCATCTCGTGGCCGCTGAAGACGCGCCCCTCGAAATAGGGCGTGAGTCCTACCTTGGCCAGTTGCATCTCCACCTTGTGCCGATCAGCCCCGGAGGCGCAGGCGATGCGCCCGCCGTAGTGCGCGTGCACCCGATCGATGGTTCCATGGATATGTTCGATGGCCGTCAGGCGCTGACCCAGTTCGGCGTTGCGCCGCGCATAGAAAGTATCAATCCACACGTCGGTCAGGGGCCGACCCGTGTGGGCCTCGATGCGCGCGGCCTCGTTGCGCACGGCCTTGCCGACGAAAATCTGCATGCATTCGTCGGGGGTCAGGGCCCAGCCGGCTTCCTCCAGCATGTCGCGCAGAACGCCGTTGGCGATGGGTTCGCTGTCGACCAGCACGCCGTCGCAGTCGAACAGGATGGCTTCAAATTTCATGGCAGTGGGGCGCACGCCCGGGGGATTTTTCAGGCGGCACTGAGCCAGTATCCGGTGTTGAAGGGGCTGCTCATGCGCAGCGCCTGGGGGGAGACATCGACAAACTTGTCCGTGGGCATCTTCTCGGCGGTCTCGCTGATGATGTCCACGTCGTCGGTGCCCTTGGCGTCGCTAGCCTCGTTCGCCCGTTCTGCTTGGCTGGTGAATGCAGAACGGGCTACAGAAAAGAATAGAAACATCGGAACGGGACCTTGCGGTCGCCCCAGTAGTCGGCCGTGTCGCGAAAGACGTCGAGCAGTTGCTCGCGCGCTTCCTTGTCGAACTTGCCCGCGGTCGGGATCTGCTCCAACACCACGATGAATCCGGGCTGTGGGCCCGATTTGTGCAGGGGATCCGTCATGCAGTCGTACAGCGCATCGAAATTCTTGCCGAAATGCGACGGGAGGATGAATTGCTCGGCAAGCAGGTCCAGCACGTCCTGCTTGGACTGTGCGGTGGCCAGGTTGGCGTACAGGAAATGGTGCCCCATGGCGGTGGCGGCATCCTGCAGGTCCTGCACGCGGAAGGCGCGAATGGACTGCACGATGTTGGTGCGCACGCCACGCAGTGGCGTTTCCGGGGGTTTACGAGGTGGCGTCTGCATCTGCGCTACTCTTTCTTTACATGGTCCACAAACTTCCGGCGACCCGCAGGATGCGGGTGGGGGATTCAAGAGGATGCGGTTGCCAGGCTGTTTCCGGCCCGTGTTCACCGCATCGGGGGTGGCTCGACGATCTCGCGAAAACTGGCGCAGTGGTCTCGGGTGCCATCGCAGGCGTCCGGAGCGCGGGGCTTGCCGCTGCATACGATGCGCTGGTCATCTCGGTGGTTCGATCCTGGCGTTGCAACGGTGTCTTCACGGTAATAGCCCCGCTCGCGGTTGCCAAAAATCGAGCCGTCCTTGTCCCACGTTGTCCCAAGCAAAGGAGCCGGCTTCACGGGTCAGCGCGCCCCCGGATGGCTACAGCCTTCAGCATCAACGAACCTTTCAGAAACTTACGGGTTTACCCGAAATTTCGAGCCGCAAGTGTGCCGCAACGGCCCCCAAAAAGCAAGCGTCCGCGACCAGAGCCGGGCGCACGCCGTGGGGCCTGGCAAGCCCCCGGAAAGCGGGTGAAAAGATGGGAGAAAAGCAGGCCATTGCTGGCGTTATGAACGCTTAGCGGGCCGCGTTGGCGTCGGCCACCGTGAGCGCTGTCATGTTCACGATGCGCCGCACCGTGGTGCTCGCCGTCAGGATATGTACAGGCTGGGCGGCTCCGAGCAGCATGGGACCGATGGCGATATTGCCGCCAGCTGCCGTTTTCAGCAGGTTGTAGGAAATATTCGCGGCGTCGATGTTGGGCAGCACCAGCAGGTTCGCGTCTCCCACCAATTCGCTGTGCGGCATGGTGGCCGCGCGCGCTTTGCCGTCCAGGGCCACGTCGCCGTGCATTTCGCCGTCCACCTCCAGCCAGGGTGCCTGCACGCGCAGCAATTGCAGCGCCTGGCGCATCTTCAGCGCGCTGGGCTGGTTGCTGCTGCCAAAGTTGGAGTGCGACAAGAGCGCCGCCTTGGGCCGGATGCCAAAGCGCATCATTTCCTCGGCAGCCAGCACGGTGATCTCCGCCAGTTGCTCGGCCGTGGGGTCGTAGTTCACATGCGTGTCCACCAGGAACACCTGGCGCTCGGGCAGCAGCAGGCCGTTCATGCAGGCAAAGTTGTGCACGCCGGCACGCTTGCCGATTACCTGCCCGATGTAATTGAGGTGGTGCGCGGTATGGCCCCAGGTGCCCACGATCAGGCCATCGACCTCGCCCTTGTACAGCAGCATGGCGCCGATCAGGGTCAGGCGGCGGCGCATCTCGATCTTGGCAATCGGCAGCGTCACGCCCTGGCGTTCGGTCATGCGGTGGTAGGTCTGCCAGAACGTGCGGTAGCGGTGGTCTTGCTCCACGTTGACCACGTCGTAGTCGCGCCCCTCCTGCAGGCGCAGGCCGAATTTCTCGGCCCGCTGGGCGATGATCGCCGGGCGGCCGATCAGCGTGGGGCGCGCGATGCGCTCGTCGACGACGATCTGTGCGGCGCGCAGCACGCGCTCCTCCTCGCCCTCGGCGTAGGCCACGCGCTTCTTCGCGGCGGCTTTGGCGGCCGTGAAAATGGGCTTCATCATGGTGCCCGAGGCGTAGACGAAGGTCTGCAGGTGATCGCGGTAGGCGTCCATGTCGGCGATGGGGCGCCGGGCCACGCCGCTGTCGGCCGCGGCCTGGGCTACGGCCGGGGCGATCATCATCATCAGCCGCGGGTCGAACGGCTTCGGAATCAGGTACTCGGGGCCAAACGCCAGCGGCTCGCCCGCGTAGGCCGCGGCCACCACCTCGCTCTGCTCGGCCTGGGCCAGCGCGGCAATGGCGTGCACCGCGGCGACTTCCATCTCCGGCGTGATGGTGGTCGCGCCGCTGTCCAGCGCGCCGCGAAAAATATAGGGAAAGCACAGCACGTTGTTCACTTGGTTCGGGTAGTCCGAACGGCCGGTGGCCATGATGGCGTCGTCGCGCACGGCCTTCACCTCCTCGGGCGTAATCTCCGGGTTGGGGTTGGCGAGCGCAAAAATCAGCGGGCGCGGCCCCATCTGGCGCACCATGTCCTGCCGGAGCACGCCGCCGGCGGACAGGCCCAGGAACACATCTGCGCCCTCGATCACCTCGGCCAGCGTGCGTGCGCTGGTTTCTTGGGCAAACACCGCCTTGTCCTCGTCCATGAGTTCCGTGCGGCCTGCATACACCACGCCGGCCAAGTCGGTGACCCAGATGTTTTCACGCACAATGCCCAGCTTGACCAGCAGCCCCAGACAGGCCAGCGCCGCAGCGCCCGCGCCCGAGGTCACGAGCTTGACCCGGCCCGGGTCCTTGCCGGCCACTTTCAGCCCGTTGAGAATCGCTGCGCCCACCGTGATCGCAGTGCCATGCTGGTCATCATGAAAGACCGGGATCTTCATGCGCTCGCGCAGCTTGCGCTCGACGTAGAAACAGTCGGGCGCCCGGATGTCTTCGAGATTGATGCCACCAAAGGTCGGCTCCAGGCTGGCGATGATCTCCACCAACTTCGCGGGGTCTTTTTCATCGATCTCGATATCGAACACGTCGATTCCCGAGAACTTCTTGAACAGAACGGCCTTGCCCTCCATGACGGGCTTGCCCGCCAGCGGGCCAATATCTCCCAGGCCCAGCACGGCCGTGCCGTTGGTCACCACGCCCACCAAATTGCCCCGACTGGTGTATCTGAACGCGGCATTCGGGTCTTGCACGATCTCCTCGCAGGGAGCCGCGACACCGGGCGAATAGGCCAGCGCCAGATCATGCTGGTTCACCATCTGCTTGGTGGCGGCGATGGCGACCTTGCCCGGCTTGGGAAACTCGTGGTATTCGAGCGCGGCGCGGCGCAGCAGTTGGGCGCGCGTGTCCGGACCCTGGTTTGCTGCGTTATGGTCCGGGGTATTTTCGGGCATGCAATGTCTCCAACGCGGGGTGGGGCGAAAACCATGCTGCAGCAGCGCAGACAGGCGGGGTCGCGATTGTAGGGCGCGCCCCACGGGGTATTCTGCCCCGAAAATAGCGGTACAAAATGAAACAGCTGTATCGCGCGTCATGGCAAGGCGCAAACCGCCGTGCGGTCCGGGGCCGGCGTGAAGATTTGCAACGCCACCATGGGTGCGAAGGCACCGGTTCCATGATCCAAGTATTTGCGGGACAGAACATGAGCCCCGGCAGTGCCCACTGGCCCGCCACAGCCAACGCGCCATGAAAAGCAACGTTCGAGTAACTCGAAGAAAAGAATGAGCAAATGGCGCCGCAAGGCGATCGGCGCAGGTCCGGCTTACAATCGGCGACGCTGGCCGTTTCGACGCGATGGCCCGACGCGGGCAACACAGCCTCTGTGCGATGGCGGGAATGCGCCTGCCCACGGTGGGATAGTTGCTCAATGTAAGGCACAATGGGCGCTGGTTCCAACTGGGACCTGCGAAAACCCTTGGACAACGCTTTCTTGTTAACTTGTGCGAACGATAATGGAGCAACCCATGCAAAAGCAAATGCCGAAGCAAAAACAAACCTTCCTGGTGGCCCTGGCCATTGCGGCCACAACCCTGCTCACAGCCTGCGGTGGTGGTGGCGGTGGTGATGGGGGCGATGGCGGCACCGCCGCAACCTCCATCAACCCGGCCGACCTCAAAGGGCGCTGGGCGACCCCCAAGGAAGCGACCACGGCCATGACCGCGATCATCATTCCCGACGCCGGAACGGCCAACGTCTGGCTGCTGGCCAACGATTCCAGCCGGCTGGTGAAACTGATGGTGCGCGGTGACGACAGCAGTTCCAACGGCAAATCCTATGCGTTGAGCGCGGACGGCCGCGCCGCCGGGGATGGACAGCCGGTGGTGGGCAAGGCCACCCTGACGGCAACGCCCAAGAGCGTTTCCTTCACGGGAGTGAACGCCACCGTCCTGGCGCTCAACCAAAGCGACGCCTTGGCCGGCCCGGCAGTGCAGGCGGACGTGGCGGGCAGTTGGGACGTGAGCATGAGCAGCGGCAGCAGAAAGGTCCAGTGGTCGCTGGACGCCGCAGGCGCGATCGCATCAACGGATAGCAGTTCGACCACCGGCTGCACCTACACGGGCACCCTGGCCGCAATGACCGACGCCGGCGCGTACAAGGCGCAGTTCAGCGAAGCCTGCCCGGACACGGGTGGAACGAAGACCGTGAATTTCAGCGGAATTGCCACGATCAATCCGGACAAGAGCCGCCTGACCGTCATCGCGACAAGCGCCGACGACGCCCGGGGCGCAGCGCTGCTCTTCAAGAAGAAGTAAGGCGCGCCAGCCAGCCCAAGTGCCCGCCTGCTGCGCAGCAGGCGGGCATGACGCGATCCCCGGTTCATGATGCCCCCTCCCTGCGGCGGCGGGGGCGCTGTCTTGAAATCGGGCAGACGCTGCCCCAAGTGCCCCGCATTCCGGAGGACATGGACCATGCGTCTTGACAAATTCACCACCAAGTTCCAGGAGGCCCTGGGCGACGCCCAGAGCATCGCGCTGGGCAATGACCACGCCTACATCGAGCCCGTGCACCTGCTCGTGGCACTGCTCGGGCAGGACGGTGGCCCCAAGGCGCTGCTGCAGCGCGCCGGCGTGAATGTGCCTGGTTTGCTGGCGGCGGCCGAGGCGGCCGTCAAGCGCCTGCCCCAGGTGCAGGGCAACGAGCAGGTGCAGGGCGGGCCCGAACTGAGCCGCGTGCTGCAGGCGACCGAGAAGGAAGCCATCAAACGCGGCGACCAGTTCATCGCCAGCGAATTGTTCCTGCTGGCCGTGATCGACAGCAAGGGCGAGGCGGCAAAAATCGCCAAGGACCATGGCCTCACGCGCAAGAGCCTGGAGGCCGCGATCGAAGCCGTGCGCGGTGGCCAGAAAATGGACAGCGCCGAGGCCGAAGGCCAGCGCGGCGCGCTGACCAAGTACTGCATGGACCTGACGGAACGCGCACGCCTGGGCAAGCTCGACCCCGTAATCGGCCGCGACGACGAAATCCGCCGCGCGATCCAGGTGCTGCAGCGCCGCACCAAGAACAACCCCGTGCTCATTGGCGAGCCCGGCGTGGGCAAGACGGCCATCGTCGAGGGACTGGCGCAGCGCATCGTCGCCGGCGAGGTGCCCGAGTCGCTCAAGGGCAAGCGCGTGCTGTCGCTCGACATGGCCGCATTGCTGGCGGGCGCCAAGTACCGCGGCGAATTTGAGGAGCGCCTCAAGAGCGTGCTCAACGAACTCGCCAAGGACGAGGGCCAGACCATCGTCTTCATCGACGAACTGCACACCATGGTCGGCGCGGGCAAGGGCGAGGGAGCGATGGACGCGGGCAATATGCTCAAGCCCGCGCTGGCCCGCGGCGAACTGCACTGCGTGGGCGCGACCACGCTCAACGAGTACCGCAAATACATCGAAAAAGACGCTGCGCTGGAGCGGCGCTTCCAGAAAATCCTGGTTGGCGAGCCCAGCGTCGAAGCGACCATCGCCATCTTGCGCGGGTTGCAGGAAAAGTACGAGGTGCACCACGGCGTGGACATTACCGACCCGGCGATCGTGGCCGCGGCCGAACTCTCCAACCGCTACATCACGGACCGCTTCCTGCCCGACAAGGCGATCGACCTGATCGACGAGGCCGCGTCCAAGATCAAAATCGAGATGGACTCGAAACCCGAGGCGATGGACCGACTCGACCGCCGCCTGATCCAGTTGCAGATCGAACGCGAAGCCGTGCGCCGCGAAAAGGACGAATCCTCGCAAAAGCGCTTTGCACTGATCGAGCAGGAGATCACCAAGCTGCAAAAGGAAATCGCCGATTACGACGAGATCTGGCAGGCGGAAAAAGCCCAGGCCCAGGGCAGCGCCCAGGTGCGCGAAGCCATTGACAAGCTGCGCTTCCAGATCGAGGAATTCACCCGCAAGGGCGACTTCAACAAGGTCGCCGAACTGCAATACGGCAAGCTGCCCGAACTGGAAAAGCAGCTCAAACAGGCGCAGGCCCAGGAGGCGGGAAAGGACGGCGTGCCCGCCGCCCGCCGCCTGCTGCGCACGCAGGTGGGCGCTGAAGAAATCGCCGAAGTGGTGAGCCGCGCCACGGGAATCCCCGTGGCCAAGATGATGCAGGGCGAGAAAGACAAGCTGCTGCAAATGGAGGCCCGGCTGCACGAGCGCGTGGTCGGTCAGGACGAGGCGATCGCCGCCGTGGCGAACGCCATCCGCCGTTCGCGCTCGGGCCTGTCCGACCCGAGTCGCCCCACGGGATCGTTCCTGTTCCTCGGCCCCACGGGCGTGGGCAAGACCGAACTGTGCAAGGCGCTGGCGGGCTTCCTGTTCGATGGCGAGGACCACCTGATCCGCATCGACATGAGCGAGTTCATGGAAAAGCACTCCGTGGCCCGCCTGATCGGCGCGCCGCCCGGCTACGTGGGCTACGAGGAGGGCGGCCACCTGACCGAGGCCGTGCGCCGCAAACCCTACAGCGTGCTGCTGCTCGACGAGGTGGAGAAGGCCCACCCCGACGTCTTCAACGTGCTGCTCCAGGTGCTCGACGACGGCCGCCTGACCGACGGCCAGGGCCGCACCGTGGACTTCAAGAACACGGTGATCGTGATGACGAGCAACCTGGGATCGCAGCTCATCCAGGCCATGGTCGGGCAGGACCCGGACGACATCAAGGAGGCCGTCTGGGGCGAACTCAGAGCCCGTTTCCGTCCCGAATTCCTGAACCGGATCGACGAGACGGTGCTGTTCCATGCGCTCGACGCGCAGCACATCGCGTCCATTGCACGCATCCAGTTGCAGGGGCTGCAATCCCGGCTGGCGAAGATGGATCTGGACCTGCAGGTCTCGGACGCGGCCTTGGCGGAATTGGCCAAGGTCGGTTTCGACCCGGTGTTCGGTGCGCGGCCGCTCAAGCGGGCGATCCAGCAACGCATCGAGAACCCGTTGTCCCGGCTGCTGCTGGAAGGGCACTTCCCGCCCAAGAGCGTGATTCCGGTCAGCGTGAACCCGGTGCTCGATCCGGGCGTGTTCCAGTTCGGCAACGCGCCGCAGGGAGGCTGAACCGGGCCGTGCAGAGAGCCGGGTTAGCCGCGTTCCAGCTTGTTGAAGGAGAGGTGTCGTTTGAAGGCAATCGTTGCGGATCTTTTGCGTGGGGTGGCGGTGCTCATGGGACTGCTCATGGGACTGGTGTTCTTTCTGAGCCTGCTCACGGCCGCCCTGGTGCTGGCTCTGGTGTGGGCGCTGCGCGCCGGGTGGGCGCGGCTCACGGGCCGGCCCGCCACACCCTGGGGGATGCGCGTGGACCCGCGCACGGGGTTCGGCAGCGCCTTTCGGGCGACACGGCGCTGGTCCTGGGCTTCGCGCACGGAAGCCGCTGCGCGGGACGAGGCGGCAGCGCGCCGCAGCGACGTTCCACCCGAGGCGGGCGGGGTGACGGACGTCGAGCCACGCGAATTGCGCTGACCCGGCACGGCGCAGCCCCCGGCTGGCGCAGTTCCTGACAACGCACCCCACACAGCGCATGAGGAAACAGCTGTTGGTCGCAGGCGGCGGAATTGGCGGCCTGGCTGCGGCCCTGGGCGCATCGCACGCGGGCTGGCAGGTGCGCCTGTACGAACGCGCCACCGCGTTCAGCGAAGTGGGCGCAGGCGTGCAACTCGGCCCCCATGGGGTGCGCTGTCTGCAGGACTGGGGGTTGGAGCAGCCGCTGCAGGCCGTGGTCTCGCTCCCCGACCGCCTGCAGGTGCGCTGCGCGCTCACGGGCCGGGAACTGGCCGCGCTGCCCCTGGGCCGCACGGCCGCAGAGCGCTACGGCGCCGCCTACGCCACCATCCACCGCGCCGACCTGCACGACCTGCTGCTAACCGCGCTGACCCGCTGCACCGGCGCGCGGCTGCAACTCGGGCAGGCGGTCGAGGACTTTACCGACACCGATGGCGCCGTCACGCTGCGCACCAGCCGGGGCGAGGCCTGGCAGGGTGACGCGCTCA
>NZ_AFAL01000699.1 GCF_000193225.1 Verminephrobacter aporrectodeae subsp. tuberculatae At4
CCGCTGCACCCGCACATGCTGCGCCATGCGTTTGCCAGCCACCTGGTGCAAAGCGGCGGCGACCTGCGCGCCGTGCAGGAACTGCTGGGCCACGCGAGCGTCACCACCACGCAGGTCTACACGCGGCTGGACTTCCAGCATCTGGCCGCGGTGTACGACGTGGCCCACCCGCGGGCGCACAAGAAGCCACCGGCGAATTGAAAACCATATGCACGCCGCACAACGCCCGGGCCGGGCAAACGCTCGGCCTGCCCATCCAGCCCGGCGTGCCCGGGCAGGGCTTGCGCGCCGGGGCTGCGCCGCAGCGGAGAACCCGCTTTTGCCGCCCGACCGGATTGCCCAGTGGGCGCCTTCGGGATCCGTCGTGAGGCACGTGACATCAGGGTGTGGCATCAATTGACCGGCTTGCACAACTGGTTCGATTCCCCGCCAGGCCGGTATCTGCTGGCCTGGGAACAGGCGCGCTTCGACGAGGCGGTGGCCGACGTCTTTGGCTATCACAGCCTGCAGCTTGGCATGCCGCTGCTCGATGGCTTGCGCGCGAACCGCATGCCGCATCGCTGGCTCGCACTCGGACAGGATGCGCTAGCGGACGACAGCGGTTTGGTGCAGACGGGGGCGCCGGGCAGCCGCACGCTCGCCCTGCTCGCCGAGCCCGTGGCCCTGCCCTTTGCCAAGGCCAGCCTGGACCTGATCGTCCTGCCGCATACCCTGGAGTTGAGCATCGACCCGCACGCCGCCTTGCGCGAGGTCGAGCGGGTCCTGGTGCCCGAAGGGCGCGTGGTCATCAGCGGCCTGAATCCCGCCAGCCTGTGGGGCCTGCGCCAGCGGCGCGCGCACCTGTACCAGCGCCTGGGCAAGGGCACGCAGTATCTGCCGGGTGTGGACGAGTTCATCGCCTACCGGCGCCTGCGCGACTGGCTGCGGCTTTTGAGCTTCGAGGTCGAATCCACCCGTTTTGGCTGCTATCGTCCAGCAGTGCGCAGCGCCCAATGGCTGGAGCGCTTTGGCTGGATGGACCGCCTGGGCGAGAAATGGTGGCCCATTTTGGGGGCCGCGTACTTTCTGGTTGCGGTCAAGCGGGTGTACGGCATGCGCCTGCTGGAGTCGGCATGGCGCAGCAAGCGCCAGCGCTCCGCTGCCACCGTCCCCATCGCCCACCGCACGGCCAATACGCCGGCAGTCAAACGCCGCCACGAGGCCGCCGCGAAACCGCCGTCCCCCCGCGCATGACCGTTTCTACCCACCACAGCACAGGAACATAGTTTGGATCAGGTACAGATATACACGGACGGCTCCTGCAAGGGCAACCCGGGCCCTGGAGGCTGGGGCGTGTTGCTGCGCTCGGGCGCCACCGAGAAGGAGTTCTTTGGCGGAACGCTGGGCACGACGAACAACCGCATGGAGCTGATGGCGGTGATCGAGGCGCTATCGGCCCTGAAGCGCCCCTGCGCCGTCACGCTGTATTTGGACAGCGAATACGTGCGCAAGGGAATCACCGAATGGATTCACGGCTGGAAGTCCAATGGCTGGCGCACCGCGTCCAGACAACCGGTGAAGAACGTCGAGCTTTGGCAGCGCCTGGACGCCCTGGTGAGCAGCGGCGGCCACCGCATCACGTGGCGCTGGGTGAAAGGGCACTCGGGCGACCCGGGAAACGAGCGCGCCGATGTCCTGGCGAACCGGGGCGTTGAGCAGGCGCTGGGACGAGGCTGAGGGTTCCAGCTTCAGGCATCGGACGCACGCCGCGTCTTCGCGCGCCGCCGGCTCAGCGTTCGCGCCCCGCGCGGTGCTTCTGATATGCCAACCCCATGCTTGCGGGCAGTGTCCGGATAGAAGCGGATCGTGCCGAAGCTCTGCGCCCCGGCCAAGGTGCGAAAAGCAACCGGAGATTTTTGCTTGACCTTGGGCATCCGGATGGCCCGCTCGGCCAAGTTGTTCGCGAAAGGCAGCGACAGGTCACGCGCAAAGCGCAACAACACCTCTTGCGCATGATCGCGCCGGCGCCGCAGCAAATGGAACGCATCCGACTGCTTGGCCCGTGCGCGTTGGCCCGGCTCCTTGACGCGCTACGGGGTCAGCTCGCGCAACAGATGTGCATTGCACAGCGCATGCACGCATTGGATCAGCCAGTATGGCGCCCAGCAGTCATGCGCCAGCACGCCGGCGCAGTCCTTCAAAACACCGAACGCATTGACTGCCTCGATGCCCCCCGCTTGGGATGTACGCCATACCAAGTGTGCTTCGGGGTGACACTGGTGTGCAGCCACTGCAACTTGGCCTGTACCCGATTCATCGACATGAACCACCGGCGATTGGCTCACCTGCTGCGGGCTTGGACCGAGGGGCTGAGCAGCGCGTCGGCCTCGCGCGCCCAGCCATGCAGCGTGCCCGGTGAGATCTTGGACAGCCGCGATTCCAACTCTTGGACCCGGGTGACCAACTGTCCGATCATTCTCCTCGTGACTCAGCGTTGAAGTGTCAGCATGGAGCGAGTACCACTGATTCGTGTTCGAGAGGCTGAACCAGTCACTTTTTTGCCTGATCACGAGCTATGGCGTCACGTAACTACTCAGAGCGTGTGAATTTTTCAATTTCAGCGATGAAAGCGACGTAATCCAAGCGCCCTTGGCCTACGAGAGGATCCAAAGTTCGCCACTTGGGGCGAATTCGCTCTGATGCAAGGCCTCTTGGTGCCCCATGATCGCCTGTGCAGCTCGTTTTGTGGTGGCGCTGGCCGCGAAAAATGAGGAGCAATATTTTTGCGCCAACATACTTTCACAGGAGCTCAGCCAAGCCTTTCAGGGCGCTCCGGTCCAGCCCCGCTTTGGTTGATCGGCTGGGCCGTGGGACCGGGGGCTGAGTAGTTACGGCGTCACGAGCTTTGGAGCACCAATGGCTTTTATCTCCGTACCCAGTAATTCCATACTTGGCCCGGTGGGCTTCACCGCAAACCAATACGGTGGTGGCCTTTTTCGCCTCGTCACGCGAAGCTCCACGAAAACAGTTCACCCCGTCATTGCTGGCACATTCTTGGTCTACGCCATTGAAACTGAGGGAAACCCATTCCTGTCCTGCCAGCTGCTCCATTTTTTTGAATTGCGCATTGATTCGAATGACTCGGTCAATCAGGTCACTTCCGGGAAAATCGGCAACCAAAATTCCTACGTTTTTGGGATTGTTCTTTGCCAGCCATGTCGCCGTCAGTTCATTCGTGCCAGCAAAGAAGATCGAACATATCCATCCGGCCACCCAGGTGCATGAACCACGCGGAAAATCAGGCCACTTGTTCCGATTAATTCCAGTCGAGGTTTCGGTTTCCTTGGTCAGGAGATGATCGGCGCTTGTATTGGCATAAATGCGACCGCCGGCAACAAAATATGGAAACGACCCTCCGGAGCCACTCAGATAGCCGATACTCGGCTTCGCAAACACTGTTTGAGAATTCGTGGTCACCAAATGCTTTTTGATTTTTTCCCATTTATCGTAAAGATCCCAGTTCCAATACAGGTGGTAAGAATCCTCAATGTTGGCAGTCTCGGTATCATACGGCAGACCGTACTTGAATTCCCCGAAATCGGAAAAAATGATGATTTTTGCTCTGACAGAGCTCAGTGTTGGATTTGACCCCCCCAATTTGCCATCCCAAAACAAGTTTTCGTCATATTTTTGAACATATCCGAGCATGGTTTCTTTGAAATTGCGAGTGTTTCCAGATGCAGAATTGACGGATGTATTGCTTTCGCCGTCCTCCTCGTTTCTGATCCGAGCCATGATGACTTCTGATGGATTATTTTTCAGAAATTCCTTGATTTGCGACAATACGCCATCCATATCGGCGCCCAAATCGCTTTTGCCGTGATACAGCTGAAACTTGTCATTTCGGTGCTTCACGCGTATATCAAAAAATCTGATGCCTGCTTTCATCTGTTCCGTGAGCGGCATTGTTTGCGTGCGCACCGCATCTTGAACAACCGCGCCTGAAAACGCACCAATTATACACAATACCATGGAATATCCGAAAGTAACGGGAGCCAATGCTACGCCCACTGCACACCCTACGGGCGCGCCGATAATGGTCGATGTAAAGGCTATGGAACCCCCAGTACTTGCAGCAGAATCATGTGTTCCAACCAACGAAAGGCTGTTGATGCGAGTGTCGCCATCAATGGCCTTCATGAAAGAGGAATTATCCGTGGAAGCCGTGACGCTCGTAGAAAACGCACCGGTATGGTTCCAAGCATCTGTCTGATATTCTGCATGCACCTTTGATCCAAAAATGGCGAGCCCAGTCGCCATCGCCAAAAGGAATTTGTTATTTCTCTGATTCATGATGATAAAGATGGTTTGTTGAAAATGTTTGACGAACCGTTTTTAATGAAGAATGGGAGTGGTTTTTTTTGAGGTAAACTCCTTTTGAATACCATGCACACTCCCGAAGCCCTCCTCACCTGGAGGACCTCTTTTCGGGGGAGTTGTGCATAACGAGATATGGCCAGCCCCATGCTGCGCGCGGTGCCCACGTTCCACCAGGACACGGAAATGCTGCTTGAGCGGGTTGCGCTTGCCGTCAGTCAGCCGGATTGCATCGCCCATGGTGATGCGCCCATGCTCCCACGTGAATTCGATGATCCGTAGCGAAAGTTCGGGCCGTGCGGTGAGTCCGATCTTCTCGCGCAGCAACAGCTCGACCTCCCGGTCCGACAACTTGCTGCCTTCGATGCGGGTGGACGAACCGATGCGCTCCTGGGTGCCGAGCGCGCGCCAAGCACCCTTGAACGCATTGATGCTGGCGATGAGCTGGAGGACTTCCGGGGAGGTCCGGATGGCGTGGGTGGCGATCATTGCGCCAATTATTACATAAAATTACAATCAATACTGCGCGACACCCGTGAAGGTCGCCTGCCTGAGGTCCTGAAGCGCAAGAACTTGGCACGGTGGCAGCTGAGTGAGAGGCTGCCCGACGTCGCTCCGTGCAAGGTGGTGCGGGAGAGGGAAGAAGGGCTGATCGACGCGGACCTGGGTGGCCCCTCTCTACAAGAAGCGCAGGCGCGCGCTGGCGGCGGCAAGCGCGGCGGCTACCGTACCTTGGCCAGTCGGCCCGGATCGGCAACCGGTCCGTGTTCCTGCATGGGTTCCCGAAGAGCACCACGGCAAACGATCACGCAGGGCTGGAAGGCAGGCGCTGCATATGGACGGTGTCCGGGCAGGAGCGCATCGTGCACACGCTTTGCGCCCCGGCAAAGCGGCGCAAGCTGCCCGGCTTGGACCTCGGGCATCCGGATCGCCCGCTTCATCAGGTCGCGCGCAAAGCGCAGCACCTCTTGCGCATGATCGCGCGGGCGCCGCAGCAGTGGAACGCATCCGACTGCTTGCCCCCCTTCTCCAACAAGGCACGCTAGCGTTTTACCCAGCGCAGCAGCTGGCATGGCTGCACCGCAGTGATTCCTTGCGCGCGCGTTCGCGGCCTCGATGCTCTCTGGGCCAGGAAGCTCAGCGCGCACAGCAGGTGCGCATTGCACAGCGCGTGCACGCCGGCATAGCCCTGCACAACACTGACCGCATCCATGCTGCGATGACCCAAGCATCGGCATGGAGTGCCAGCGGGTTGCCAGGATTGGAAAGCCACCCGTTTCAACGCGCGCGCAACCTGTTTCACGAACTGTAAATAGTCACATATTTACTGCTTGTCCTGGGCTTCTGAATGCTGCATGCAGCACAGAACCCACGCGCATGGACTGCGACATTTCCGTGTGCGGGCCGGTACGGGCCCCTGGCCCGCGGCGCACGAATCGCATGAAATAACTCGTAAATATCAATACGTAAAACTTCATCTTGCGTGCCATAGGTACATCGCAAACTCTCAAGAAAATCAAGATTTTTCTGCGGTTTTCACCCTGCCATGGCGCGCAACGCAGCAGTTTTATTTTGTTCTGATACTTATGGAGTAGTGCATCAGCGGACCAGGCTGTTTGGCCACCCCAAGGAGGGTGGGTTAGACCCCCGTCTGCACCATGCTCTGCATGGGGGCAGAACGCTTTCGCGCAGAAGTTCACCGGGGAAGTCAAAAAAAACCACCCACTAAATTGTCAGTATATGTTTAAATTCGCGACGCTTTTGTTACGTTTTCAATGCCGCTGGAACCCAACCCATCGCAGGGGACCAGGGCCGTACCGCAACCGCTCAAGGAGACATCATGACTGTCACTGCCGTCAGAATCTGGGCCTCAACATACGCACTGAGCAAGGGGACATCCGTCCGCGTGCATTTCGAGTTCAACGACTGGCCGTTGCAGTCGAGCTTCCGCCACTACGACTGCAGGCTCCTGCCCGGCGGTGCCCGCTGGACCAGCGAATTGACCAGGGACCCAGACAATGCCAAGCACTACTGGGCCACACTGAGCACGATTGACGGCGAGACAAGCACCGGCGGCTACGTCGCCTACAACCCTGCAAATCTGACGGATGACAGCGGCACTCGGGGCGCAGATACCCTCTTTTATTCCGAGCTGTTTACCGTCGACACCATCGGCCCCCGGGTCACGAGCATCACGATCGACGACACCCGCCTCAAAGCCGGCGAAACCGCCAAGGTCCGGTTCGTTTTCAGCGAGAAAGTCGACGGCGCAAGCCTCAAGGCAGCCATCGACCTCTCCAAAGCCCATGGTACGCTGCTGGGTGACGTCGTCACCACCGACGGCGGCCTAACCTGGACCGCCGTATTCGCACCCGCTGCGAACACGGCACACGCCGAGGACTGCGTGATCGGCGTGAACGCCAGCCAGGTGCGCGACCTGTTTGGCAACGCGGGAGAGGGCAGCCCCGTCTACAGCAACCGCTACACCGTCAGCACCCTGGGGCCCTCGCTGACCGCGGATGCCATCACGTTCGGCGACAGCGTATGGACGTTTGGCAGGCAGACGATACCCGTCACCCTCACCTTCTCGGAACCCGTCAGGGGTTTGAGCCGCGCAAACCTGCAGGTGCCCGCGGGAAAGGGCACGCTGTCCGATCCGGACATCGGCCCCTACTCATATAGCGCCGTCTGGACCGTCCTGTTGACGGCCCACGCAGGTACGGACGCGAACTCGACGAACAACAAAGTCACCGTAGACCTCAGCGGCGTGACCGACTGCGATGGCCTGCGGATAACCACGACGGACCGTGTGGAATCGAGCAACACCTACACCATCGACAACAACACCAGCAGGATCATCCACAGCAGTCGTTTTTCCGTCAGAATCCAGGCCGACAAATACACGTTGGGCAAGGGTGAATCGACCATCGTGCATTTTGAGTTCGACGTATCGCCGAGGTACCTGAACCTCACCCAATTCGTCGAGTTCGTACCCCACGGTACCCACTGGACCTCGGGGCTCTTCCAGAAATCAACCAACAGCTTCTGGGCCACACTGAGTGCGAAGGATGACGCGGTAAGTAGCGGCCGCATCAGCGTGGACCTTTCCAAGGTGGCTGACAGCTACCGCCAGCCGGGCGCCGGGCACCAGGCTTCCGAACTGTTTTCCATCGACACCTTCCGGCCCAAGCACCGCTCCATCACGATCGACGACGAACACCTCCAAGCCGGCGAAACCGCCACCGTCACCTT
Source organism: Verminephrobacter aporrectodeae subsp. tuberculatae At4 (assembly GCF_000193225.1). GTDB lineage: Bacteria > Pseudomonadota > Gammaproteobacteria > Burkholderiales > Burkholderiaceae_C > Acidovorax > Acidovorax aporrectodeae. Next base: position 7,609 of record NZ_AFAL01000699.1, read on the forward strand.
TGTTTTCACCGAAAAAGTCGCCAACTTCCAGTCAGCCATTGACCTCTCCAAAGCCCATGGCACGCTGGGCAGTCTGACCACCGCCGACGGCGGCATCACCTGGACCGCCCCATTCACACCCGCTGCAAACACGGCAAACGCCGAGCAATGCGTGATCTCCGTGCGGATGAACGAGGTGCGGGACCTGCACGGCAACCCGGGAACGGACCTCGATGGAGGGAACATCCCCGTCAACAGCGGCGGCTACTCCGTGAGCACCCTGGGGCCCTCGCTGGCCGCTGAGGCCATCACGTTCCACGAGAGGGTATTGACGGGTCACCAGAGGACGACGACCGTCACCCTCAGCTTCTCGGAACCCGTCAAGGGTCTGAGCAGCGCAAACCTGCACCTGTCCACAGGAAAGGGCACGCTGTCCGCTCCGGTCGCCCGCGACCCCGACGCCAACGGCCACAGCACCGTCTGGACCACCACGTTGACGGCCCCGGCGGCCGGGACGAATAACTCGCAGAACAACAAAGTCACCGTGGACCTCACGGGCGTGAGCGATCGCGATGACCTCCAGGCCACGACGAACCGGGTGGAATCGCGCGACACCTACGCAATCGACAGCAACCGGCCCCACGTCGCGGGTCTTCATACCGTCAGAGTTTGGGCCGACAAATACACGCTGGGCCCGGGTGAATCGACCCGCGTGCATTTCGAGTTCAACGAAACGCCGTATGTGATCCCCAGGGAAGGCAACCTTGTCGGGCTCTCCGGGAGGCCCGGCTCCCTTGAGAGCATGCCCGGTACCCAATGGGACGAGGATATGTCCAAGGACCCCCACAATCCCAAGCACTTCTGGATGACGCTGCGCGCGAAGGACGGTGTGGAGGGGGCCAGTGGCCGCGTCACCATGGACCTTGGCAAGACGCACGATGCCAACGAAAGCTTTGGCACAGGGACCTACTCCTCCCCGCTGTTTACCATCGACACCGTCCGGCCCCGGGTTCTGCGCATCACGATCGACGACACCCACCTCAGAGCCGGCGAAACCGCCCAGGTCACGTTCGTTTTCAACGAAAGAGTCAACGGCCCAAGCGTCAGGTCCGCGATCGACCTCCCCAACGCCCACGGCAGGGTGGGTGAACTCTACAGCACCGACGGCGGCGAAACCTGGGTCGCCACATTCATACCCGCTGCCAACACGGCAAACGCCCACGCCTGGATCAGCCTGAACATGGGCCGGGTGTACGACCTGTTTGGCAACACGGGAGAGGGCAATCCCGTCTACAGCAACGGCTACACCGTCAGCACCCTGGGGCCCTCGCTGGCCGCTGATGCCATCACGTTCAGCGAAAGCGCATTCACGCTGAACAAGCAGACGATGACCGTCACCCTTACCTTCTCGGAGCCCGTCAAGGGTTTGAGCAGCACCAACCTGCGTGCGCCCGAGGGAGCGGGCACGCTGTCCGCTCCGCTCGCCCGCAACGCCGACGCCAACGGCTACAGCTCCGTGTGGACCGCCACGGTGACGGCCCCGACGGGTGCGATGAATAACTCGGAGAACCACAAAATCACCGCGGACCTCGTCGGCGTGACCGACCGCGATGGCCTCTCGGCCGCAGGCCGTGTGGAATCGAGCAACACCTACGCCATCGACGTCCAACGGCCCAGCATCGTCGAGATCACGATGAGCGACACGACGCTGGGGATCGGCGAAGTTGCTACGGCCACCATCCGCTTCGCCGAAAGAGTCCGCGACTTCACCCTCGCCGACCTCCGGGTATACAGTGGCTCAATGCTCAGCGGCACGCTGAGCGACTTGCTCAGCACCGATGGCGGTCAGACCTGGACCGTCAAACTGACCCCGACCGGCTACAGCAACTCCCACGGCTCCCACGGGCGCCAACTGGGCGACAACATGATCGTCGTGCGCCAGAACAGCGTGGTGGACTGGATGGGTAACTCGGGTCCGGCGGATGACAAGTACGGCCCCAGCTACACCGTGGACCACGCCGCGCCGGTGCTCACGGGTGCCGGCTCCATCGCCTACGTGCAAGGAGAGACGGACAGCAGCCTCGACGCCGGCGAAACCGCCACCGTCACCTTCATCTTCTCCGAAGCGGTGCGGGGCTTGGACACCCGCTGCATCCTCCCCTACGTCAGCGTGGGCAGCACCAAGACCTTGTTGGGCGCTGCCGGCGGCACGCTGTCGAACCTGGTCGCCTTCAACGGCGGCACCACCTGGACCGCCACACTCACCGCCCCGACGGGCAGCAGCACCCTCAGCAACGTCAAGCTGGGCGTGGACATGAGCCGAGTGAGCGACGAATCGGGCAACGTGGGCAGCCAGATACACGCCAGCGGCATCAGCTACCACATCGACACCACCGTCTCCCGCACGCGCCCCAGCGCCACCGTCGCGCTGGCCGACAGCGTGCTCACCGCGGACGAGAGCAGCACCGTCACCATCACCTTCAGCGAGCGCGTCACCGGCCTCGACACCACGGACGTGGACCTCGCGCATGCCAACGGCACGCTCGGCGCGCTGAGCACCGCAGACGACGGCATCACCTGGACCGCCTCCTTCACGCCCAAGGTGGACACCGAGGACGCGAGCAACACCATCGGCGTGAACCTGGCCGGTGTGACGAATGGCGCGGGCCGCACCGGCGCAGGCAACGCCATCAGTCCCAACTACGCGGTGAACACCGTGCGGCCCAGCGCCACCGTGCACATCACCGACCCGGCACTCACCCCGGGCGAGAGCAGCACCGTCACCTTCCAATTCAGCGAGCCCGTCACCGGCTTCGGACTCGAGGACGTGATCCACGACGACCCGGCGGGTACGCTGAGCCCGCCCAGGGCCAGCGCAGACGGCAGAACCTGGACCTCCACGCTGACCCCCCATGCCGACACGCACGACCTGAGCAACGAAATCTCCGTGCGCCTGAGCGGCGTGACCAACGCCGCAGGCAATACCGGGCTGGGCAGCACCGCCCCCTCCCCCTACGCCGTAGACACCCAACTGCCCCGCGCCACCATCACGCTGGCGAACACCGCGCTCAAGGCGGGCGAAACCACCCTCGTCACTTTTGCCTTCAACCGGGCCGTCACCGGCTTCGATGCTGCCGACATAGACCTCTCGAATGCCAACGGCACGCTCGGCAACCTGACCAACCTGGGCCATTCGACCCTCTGGACCGCCACCTTTACGCCCACGGCCAGCCTGATGGACGCGAGCAACAGCATCCGCGTCCACTTGGCTGGCGTACAGGCCACGGGCCCACGCACCATCGGCCAAGGCCAGGCCAGCAGCGCCAACTACACGATCGACACCCAGCGCCCCACCGCCACGATCACGCTGGCCGACACCACGCTCAGCGCGGACGAAACCACCACCGTCACCTTCCGCTTCAACGAACCCGTCAGCGGCTTCACGCGCGATGACATCGTGCTCACCGACGCCAACGGCACATTGGGCGACCCCACGACCGATGACGACGGCAGGACCTGGACGGCGACCTTCACGCCCACCACGGCCCACGTCAACGACACGAACAACACCATCCGCGTCAACCTCCCGGGCGTGACCAACGCCGCGGGCAACGCCGGCACCGGTAGCACCAGCAGCGCCAGCTACACCGTGGACACCCGGCCTGCCACGGACACCGAAGACAGCCTGCGCCCCGACTGGCCGCGACCAACCCGATCACGATCAACGACAGCAAACTGGGCATTGGCGAGAGCACCACCGTCAGCATCCGCTTCTCCAAAGCCATCGCTGCCGACAGCTTCCACATCGACGACCTGAGCGCCGGCGGTTCCGCCAAGCTGTCCAACCTGCACAGCACCGACGGCGGCACCACCTGGGAGGTCACACTGACGGCTCCGGGGCCGGATGATTTCGCAAGCACCCCACACTACGACGTCACCCGCTACAACTCCACGGGCAACCAGATCCGCGTCAACCTCGCCGGCGTGACCGACCTCACGGACAACGCCGGTGTGGGCCAGGCCGTCTCCACGGTCACCTACGACATCGACGTCCTGCCCCCCCGCTGCACCATCAGGCTGGCCGACAGCACCCTCAGCGCGGGCGACACCACCACCGTCAGCTTCAGCTTCAACGAGCCCGTCACCGGCCTTGATGCCCGCGACATCGACCTGTCGAATGCCAACGGCACGCTGGGTCCGCTGACCGCCCTCGCAGATGGCAGGACCTGGAGCGCCCCCTTCACGCCCAGCGCCAACATCAACGACGCGAGCAACACCATCCGCCTCGCAATGCGCGGCGTGGCGGACTTGGCGGGCAACCCGGCGCAGAACGGCACCGCCGTCAGCAGCAACTACCGCATAGACACCCGGCCCGGCACCGCAGACCAGGCACCCGACCTGAGCGCAACCGTCACGCTGACCGACGAGCACCTCACGGCGGGAGAAACGGCGACGGTCATCATGGCCTTCAACCAACCCGTCCCCGGCCTCACGATCAATGACATCGACCTGACCCAGGCCAACGGCACGCTCAGCGAACCCGCACTCAGCGCCGACGGCAGAACCTGGACGGCGACCTTCACGCCCACGGCCAACGTCAACGACGCGAGCAACACCATCCGCGTCAACCTCGCGGGCCTGACCGGCAGCGCCACCAGCGCCAACTTCAGCGTGCACACCGCACCATCTGCCGCCACGATCACGCTCGCCGATACCGTGCTCACCACGGGCCATACGACGACCGTCACCTTCACCTTCACCCAGACGGTCCTCGGCTTCACGGTCGATGACATTGACCTGACCCAGGCCAACGGCACGCTCGGCCCGCTCACGACCGTCAACAACAAAACCTGGACCGCCACCTTCACCCCCAAGGCCGCCGTCAACGACGCGGCCAACCACATCAGCGTCAACCTCGCCGGCGTGAGCACCGTGGACGGCCGCTCCGGAACCGGCTCCGTCAGCAGCGACAACTACGCCGTGAACACCCAATTGCCGGACACCACGCGCCCGGCGCTCAGCACGGCCACGGTCAACGGCGACCAGTTGGTGCTGACCTACACCGAAGAGAACACCCTGAGCGATGCCGCACTCACGGACAACGCAGGCTTTACGGTCACGAACGCCGCTGGCACCACCATCGCCGTCACCAACGCCGTGGTGAACGCCGCCGCCAAGACCATCACGCTCACGCTCGGCCACGCCGTGGCCCACGGTGAGGACGTGGCCATCAGCTACACCCAGCCCGAAGGCGCCGGCGGGGTAGCGGACGCGGCAGGCAACAGCGCGGCAAACTTCCCGGACATGCGGGTGACGAACACCACCCCCGCGCCAGCAGACACCACGCCCCCGCAGCTGATCACCAGCGGCGAGACGACGCGCCCCAGAGTCAACGGCGACCAACTGGTACTCAGCTTCGATGACAGCAGCGACCTGGACGCGGACCCGGACCACAAGCCGGAGAGCGGAGCCTTTGCGGTG
>NZ_AFAL01000698.1 GCF_000193225.1 Verminephrobacter aporrectodeae subsp. tuberculatae At4
CGCGCGAGAAGGAGATCGTCATGAAGATCTCCAAGCTCTCGGGCTTCAAGCCATCGAGCAATGAGCAGCTCACGCCGATCCGCCAACTCGACCTGTTCGGCAAGCGCAACAAGATCGAGGCCGACACCACGCTGTCCGAGGCCGAGCGCCGGACCCGACTGGCCGAGATCGACCAGAAACTGGCGGTGCTCAAGTAAGCCCGGGCGCCGCCGCCCTTCGCCCTCCACCCTCCGTTCGCACGCGCATTCACGCACGGGTCTGCCCCATGTCTTCTGCCCTGAACCCATCGCCTGCGACCCGCAGCGCGGCGGCGCCGCAACGCAGCCTGCGCTGGTACCTGTGCTGGGGCGTTCTGCTGGCGCTGCTGGCGGCGTCCTGGCGGGGCGCCGACATGCGCCCGCTCGACCTGCTTGGTGAACCGGGCAATATGGCGCGCTACGCGGCCGAGTTTTTTCCGCCCAACTTTGCGCATTGGCGGCTGTACCTGCGGGAAATGCTGGTCACGCTGCAAATCGCGCTGTGGGGAACGGCGCTCGCCGTGCTCAGCGCCGTTCCCCTGGCGCTACTGGCCTCCTCGAACATCGTCCCCTGGTGGGTCTACCAGCCGATGCGCCGGGTGCTGGACGCGTTTCGGGCGATCAACGAGATGGTGTTCGCCATGCTGTTCGTCGTGGCCGTGGGCCTGGGGCCCTTTGCCGGGGTGCTCGCGCTGTGGATCCACACGGCGGGAACGCTGGCCAAGCTGTTCTCGGAGGCGGTGGAGGCGATCGACCCGCAGCCGGTCGAAGGCATCCGCTCCACCGGCGCGGGCGCGCTGCACGAAATCATCTACGGCGTGATTCCGCAGGTGATGCCGCTGTGGATCTCGTACACGCTCTACCGCTTCGAGGCGAACGTGCGCTCCGCGACGGTCGTCGGCATGGTCGGCGCGGGCGGCATTGGCGTGGTGCTGTGGGAGATCATCCGCGGCTTTCAGTACGCCGAAACCTGCGCGGTGATGCTCATCATCGTGGCCACTGTGAGCGCCATCGACCTGGTGTCGGCGCGCGTGCGCAGGGCCCTGATTTAATCCAGGGAGTGGAACCCGTCATGGCATTGAGTGTGGACGATATCGGGCGCCTGCTGGCGACCCAGGGGGGCGAGCAGTACGGCCGCGAGGCGGTGAGCCAGCTGGCGCACGCGCTGCAATGCGCGCAGCTTGCCGAGCAGGCGGGCGAGACGCCGCAGACGGTGGTGGCGGCGCTGCTGCACGACCTCGGGCATCTGCTGGCGCCCGGCGGCGATGGCGCAGGGCAGGACGACCTGCACCAGTACATGGTCATCCCGTTCCTGCGCGCCCTGCTGCCCGACGCGGTGCTCGAGCCCATCCGCCTGCACGTGGACGCCAAGCGCCACCTGTGCGCGACCGAGCCGGGCTACTGGGAGACGCTCTCGCTGGCGTCGCAGCACAGCCTGACGCTGCAAGGCGGTTTCTTCACGCCGTCCGAGGCCGCGCACTTTGCCGCTCTGCCCTTCTCCGCAGAGGCCCTGCGGCTGCGACGCTACGACGACCATGCCAAGCAGCCCGGCCTGGTCACGCCCCCGCTGGCGCATTACTTGGCGCTGCTCGAGCGCGTGCAACTGCCGCAGGCGGCCTGACGGCGTCCGGCAGGCAAGGATCGCGCGCGCCACGACGCGCTGCTTTTCGTTCCCCAGCCTGGTGAAACTGCGCCTTTCGCGTCATGGCGAAAGGCGCAGTTTCATTTATCATCGCGCCCGCCGAGGAGTGGTTCGGCTCAGTCGAGCATATGCCGTACCCCAACTTGGGAGTGGTGAGCGGTGCGAAATTCGTCGCGAGTCGGTGCTTTGGCTCGTGATTATGAGCAATCGATCAGCCATTTCCACGAAAATATCGAAGCGATACGTCGGACAAATCTTTCAACCAAGAGGAAAATATGATCAAACTGTACGGAAACCCCTACTCACGTGCCAATCGTGTGCGCTGGGCGCTGGAAGCGGCGGGTGCGAAATACGAAGAGGAAACGCTCTCTCTTGGCCCGGAGGGGACGGGGTCCCAGCGCTTTCGTGCGATCAACCCGAACGGACTGGTGCCTGCAATCAACGACGATGGGTTGATCCTGTTTGAATCGGTGCCCATTTGTCTCTACATCGCGAAGAAATACGCGCCGACCAGTTTGTACGTCGAGTCCATCCGGGACGAAGGGCTTCTGCTTCAATGGTCCGTTTGGGCGATGACCGAGCTTGAGAAGCACAATGAAACGGCGTCGCTTCACGTGACCTGGTTTTCTGCACCCAAGCGCGATGCCAATATTGCCGCGCGTGAGCAGGCCGAGGTGTTGCGGTGTCTGTCGATGATTGAAGAAGCGATCCAAGAGAGTGGGTTCCTGGTGGCCAAGCGCTTCACCATTGCGGACCTGATCGTCAGTGAAGTCCTGACCGCTTTGGTACATGCAAAGATTGAGCTGAATGATTTTCCACGGGTCAAGCGCTACCTGAAAATGAACCTGTTACAGCCCTCGGCTCAGAAGGCATTTGCTTCCGATGTCATCCAACCGTACCTGACTTGATATTTCCATGCTGTCGCAATGGAGGCGTCTGGCCTTGTTCAAGCAGGGTTTGGGGACGCCGCAACAGTTTGGCGAGGGATTGTCCGGGGCACGCCACGCGATCGAGCATCTTGGCTATGTGCAGATCGATACGATATCGGTGGTCGAGCGCGCGCATCACCACGTATTGTGGAATCGAGTCCCCGGTTATGACCGGGGCCACCTGAACAGCCTGATCAGCGACCAGCATATTTTCGAGTACTGGTACCACGCCGCCGCCTATCTTCCAATGCGCGACTACCGCTATGCGCTGCCGCAAATGGCCTTGGTGCGAAGCGGCGAAAACCGCTATTACAGCCATGGTGACAAGCACCTGATGAACGAGATCCTGGCGCGTGTGAAGGCGCAGGGGCCCATGCGGCAGCGCGATGTCGATAAGGGCGACAAGGGCCAGGGCAACTGGTGGAACTGGGGGCCCGGGCGGCGCGCCGTCGAGACCCTGTTCATGCAAGGTGATTTGATGGTGTGCGAGCGCAATGGCATGGAGAAAGTCTATGACCTTGCAGAACGCTGTGTGCCCGGCAATATCGATCTGAGCATGCCAACGCTCATCGAGTATGCGGCCTATTTGTTGGACACCACGCTCAGAGCGCATGGCGTCTTCACCTGGAAGCAATTATTGCACCTGAAGGTGGGCAAGCCCTTGCGCGATGCCATGCGCAAGGTTCTTGATGAGCGCATCGACGCCGGTGCCGTGAAGGCCTTGGACAGCACGGAGGGGATGACCGCCTACGTCGATGTTGCAGCGTTCGAACAGGCGCCGACGGTTGACCCGGGAGTGAAGATTCTTTCTCCTTTCGACAACCTCGTCATTCACCGTGATCGTTTGGCTTCGTTATTCGAATTCGACTACCGGATTGAATGCTATGTCGCGGCGCCCAAGCGCCTGTTCGGCTACTTTTGTCTGCCCATCTTGTACGGCGACAGATTGGTCGGTCGCATCGACTGCAAGGCACACCGTGGCGAACAACGGCTCGAGGTTTTGAGCCTGCATCTGGAAAACGGAAAGCTGGATGAAGACGCGTTTTTCCAGGCATTGGGCGGGGAGATGCAACGGTTTGCCGATTTCAACAAATGTCCGATCCTCGACGTGCGCGCAATCGATCGCATGCGCCGTCGTCAAACTGTTCAAGCACCGCTTCAGACGCATACCTCGTTGGACAAGGCCAGGGCTTGACGCCGTGCCGCACAAATCCAAGAATAGCCGGCATGAAACACTTGTTACATACCCTGGAGGCGCGGCTGGCGGCGCTGCCGGTGCCCATGGCGGTGGAATTGCCGGCCGGCCGGCAGTTGGGCGCGCCCGACCCCGCCGTGACCCTGCGTTTCAAGGACCGCATGGCGCTGGCGGCGTTGGTTGCGGGCGAGATCGGCAAGGTGGGATCCGCCATCGTGGAGGGCCGTGTGGCGCTGGAAGGCGGCATGCGCGACCTGATGGCGGCTACGGCGGAACTGCTCGGGCGCAACTTCACCCACGGCCGGCGCCACGGCTGGTGGCGGCGCGCGCTGACGCAGGCGTGCTCGCTGGCCGTGCACACGCGCAAGCGCGACGCGCGCCAAGTGCGCTTCCATTACGACCTGTCGGACGATTTCTACGCCCTGTGGCTGGACCCGCGGCGCGTCTACTCCTGCGCCTATTTCCGGGAATCGGGAATGGCCCTGGCGCAGGCGCAGGAGGCGAAGCTCGACCTCATCTGCCGCAAGCTGCGGCTGCAACCCGGGGAGCGTTTTCTGGACATCGGCGCGGGCTGGGGCGGGTTGCTGCTCTGGGCGGCCGAGCACTACGGCGTGCACGCCACGGGAATCACGCTGTCGCGCAACCAGCACGCGCACGTGCAGCGGCTCATTGAAGAGCGCGGGCTACAGGGCCGGGTCCGCGTGCAACTGTGCGACTACCGCGAACTGCGGGCCGACCCGCTCTTCGACAAGATCGCATCCGTCGGCATGTTCGAGCACGTGGGGCGCGCCCGCATGGGGCGCTACTTCGATACCGTTGCGCGCCTGCTGCGCCCCGGCGGGCTGCTGCTGAACCATGGCATCACGGCGGGCGCGGTGGACCACGCGCGGCTGGGCGCGGGTCTGGGTCATTTCATCGAGCGCTACATCTTCCCGGGCGGCGAGCTGCTGCACGCCAGCGCCGTGCTGCACGACATGGCGCGCGCTGGACTGGAAATGGTCGATACCGAAAACCTGCGTCCGCACTATGCGCGCACGCTGTGGGCCTGGTCCGACGCGCTCGAGGCCCGCCTGCCCGCGGCGCGCGCCGCGCTCGACGCGCAGGCGGGCGCGGCGTGCGGCGACAAGGTGCTGCGCGCGTACCGTCTGTACCTGGCGGGCTGCGCCCTGGGGTTCGAGCGCGGCTGGATCGCGCTGCACCAGATGCTGGCCGCGAAACCCGACGGCCAGCGGTCCACGGGCGCGCTTCCCGGCGCACAATCGGACTACCCGTTCACGCGCGACTACATCTACACGGGCGGCGCAAACGCTCCCCGGAAAACCCCCCAAGCATGCTCTACCGATTCAAGTCCCGCGCCGCCGCCGAGCTGATCATGCTCGAACCCCAGGGGCGGCGCATCCTGGCGATCATCGGCAAGACCCCGGGTGCCGACGGAATCGTGACCGCAGCGCAGATCCCGGCGGCGATTGCCGCATTGCAGGCCGCCGTGGCTGCGGACGAGGAGCGGCCGCCCGGACCGGATTTGCCGGACGCGCCGGATGCAGCAGAGACGGAGGAACGCGCGCACACCGTCGGCCTGCGCCAGCGCGCCGCGCCGTTCATCGAACTGCTCAGGCGCAGTGCCGCGCAGGATGCGGACGTGGTTTGGGCGGTATGAGGGCAGGGCGGCTCAATCGACCCGCGCCCCGGACGCCTGCACCACCTGCGCCCACTTGCGGTGCTCGGCGTCGATATGCCGGGCAAATTCGGCGGGCGTGTTGCCGCCGGGGATCGCGCCCAGCGCCGTCAACCGCTCCTTCATCGCGGGCGTGGCCAGCGACCTGGCGACCTCCTGCCGTATCCGGTCAACGATCTCGGGCGGCGTTCCTGCGGGCGCGAGCAGGCCGAACCATGCACTGGCTTCGTAGCCCTTGAGCGCGGGGCCGCCGACCTGCTCCACCGTGGGCACGTCGGGCAGGGCGCTCGCGCGTTCGGCGCTCGTCACGGCCAGCGCGCTGAGCCGGCCGGCCCTGATCTGCGCCATCGACGAGGGCAGGTTGTCGAACATCACGTCGACGTTGCCCGCCAGCAGATCCGCAAGCGCGGGGCTCGATCCCCGGTAGGGCAGGTGCAGCATGAACGTTCCGGTCATGCTCTTGAACAGTTCACCGGCGAGGTGGCTCGACGTGCCGTTGCCGCTCGACGCCATGTTCATCTTGCCCGGCCTGGCCCGGGCCACGCGGATGAAGTCCTGCACGCTGTGCACGCCCAGGCTCTTGGCCCTGTCGGCGCTCATCACCATCACGTTCGACACGGCGGCCACGAGCGTGATGGGCGCGAAGTCCTTCACGGGGTCGTAGGGCAGCTTGGCGTACAGGGCGCGGTTGATGCCATGCGTTCCCACCGTTCCCATGAGCAGCGTGTAGCCGTCGCCGGGCGCCTTGGCGACGATCTCGCTCCCCACGCTGCCGCCCGCCCCCGCGCGGTTGTCCACGATGAACGGCTGGCCGAACGCGCGCGTGAGTTCCGGCACCATGGCCCGGGCCAGGATGTCGGTGCTGCCGCCGGGAGCAAAGGGCACGACGATGCGCACCGGCTTGCCGGGCCAGGCGGCGACGCCCTGGGCCCGGGCTGCAATGCCCGGCAGCGCAGCCGTGCAGGCCAGCGCGAGTGCAGCGGCAGCGCGCACCAGGCTGCTGCTGCGGCGCGCTGCGCGGGGCAGCGGTCGTGCCATGGGCTCAGTCGGCATACGCGCCCGCGGCCTTGATGACCGCTCCCCATCGCTCTATTTCTGCGGCCACGAACTTCTTGTGCTCGGCGCCATCAACACGTTTGTCGGTGATGACCACCGCGCCCAGGCCCTCCTGCTTCTTGATGAAATCGGGGTCTTTCAGCGCCACCTTCAGGGCGTCGTTGATCTTCTTCAGCACGTCGGCCGGCGTGCCCTTGGGGGCGTACAGCGCATGCCAGATGCTCACGTCGAAGTTCTTCAGGCCGGCCTCGGCGAGCGTGGGCAGGTCCTTGAGCGCCGGCGTGGTCAGACGCCGGCTGGTGGTCACGGCGTAGGCGTGGACCTTTTTGGCCTCGATCTGGCCCACGGTGTTCGTGCTCTGATCGCACAGCAGGTCGATCTGGCCGCCGATCAGGTCGGTGATCGCGGGGGCCGCGCCCTTGTAGGGCACGGGGGTCATGTCGACCTGCATGGCGCTCTGGAGCATCAGGCCGCACAGGTGCGAGGCGGAGCCCAGTCCGGCGTTGCCCAGGTTGATCCGGCCCTTGTTCTGCTGGATCCAGGCGCTCAGTTCCTTGAAGTTGTTCGCCGGCATGGTGGGGCGCGCAATCAGCGTCATGGGCACTTCGTTGACCAGGCCCAGGTACTCGAAGTCGTTGAGCACGTTGAACGACAGCTTGCGGTAGAGCGCGGGCATGGTGGACATGCCGATGTGGTTGATCAGCAGCGTGTAGCCGTCGGGCGCGGCGCGTGCCACGCGCGCGGAACCGATGGAACTGCCGGCTCCGGCCGTGGTGTCGACGACTATGTTCGCGCCCAGGGGCCGGCGCATGGCCTCGGCCAGGTCACGCGCCACGCGGTCGGTGGGGCCGCCCGCGGAAAAGGGCACGACGAGCGTAATCACCTTGTCCTTGGCGGGAAAGCCCTGGGCCGCGGCGCCAAAGGCAGCGGCAGCGGCCACAGCGAGCAGTGCAATTTTCAGCGTGGTTTTCATGGATGTTCCTCTCGTTCGTTAAATGGCGGGCCATGATAGCGAGGGAATTTTCCGGGGCAGTGCGGGGATACCCCGCAGCCCCCCCGGCCGAATCGTCAGAGTCAGAACCCGGGCGTCTGTGCATCGAGCGCCTGCCCGACGATGAGCAACTCGCCGCCCTCGGTGATCCGGGAGTCCGGCTCGAATCGATCGCCTTCCACCCCCATCACCTGGCCGTCGGGGCTGCCGACCGGGTTGGCGGTTTCGTCCTGCACCCAGGGGTCGGTGATTCCCTGCTTCACGTCCCCGGAGGGGCTGGAATGCGCGGTGCGGATGGCTGACGCAAACGCCTCCTTGGTCAGCCCGGCGGGCATTTCCTTCCCCTTGGGCAGCCAACGGCTCCAGCACCGTTGCCAGATCGGGGTCATCTCGATGGGCATTTCCATCCCCTTGGGCAGGTCTGCGGGGGAGTCTTTTTGCTCCCCACTGGCTTTGCTGTCCGTGGCTTCGTCCCCGCTGCCGTCGTCGGCCACGGGGACGTCATCACCGTCCTTGAGGGTGACGTAGTCGCCCATGAGGGCGATGTAGTCGTCCTTGAGGACGGTGTAGTTCTCCCTGAGCGCGGCGTAGTCGTTCCGGAGGGTGGTGTAGCTCTCCTTGAGGGCGGTGTAACTGTCATCGAGGGCGGCGGAGTCGCTCTCGGAAGCGGAGTAGTCGTCATCGGAAGCGGTGTGCTCGTCCTCGGGGGCGGCTTCGCTGGGGTCAAACATGGTGTGTTCTCCTTCTCTGGGTTGGTTGATGTGGATGGATGGATTGCCGGATCCCGCTTGGGCGTCGGCGATTTGCGCCTGAACCAGCAGCACATGGTGCCGCTCAAGCGCACAGGTCGAAGCGTCAGAGTCAGAACCCGGGCGTCTGTGCATCGAGCGCCTGCCCGACGATGAGCAACTCGCCGCCGGCGGCGTACTGGTCGCCATCGGTGATCCGGGAGTTTGGCTCGAATCGATCGTCTTCCATTACCCCCTTGCACACGGGGCTGCTGACCGGGTTCACCCGGAGGGCGGTTTCGTCCTGCACCCAGGGGTCGGTGATTCCCTGTGCCAAGTCCCCGGAGGGGCTGGAATGCTCGGTGCCGGTGTCTGACGCCAACGCCTTCTTGCTCAGCTCGACGGGCATTTCCATCCCCTTGGGCAGGTCTGCGGGGGCGTGCTCCAGGCTGGCTTTGCTGTCCGTGGCTCCGTCCCCGTTGCCGCCGTCGGCCACGGGGATGCCACTGTTCTTGGAGGCGATGTCGTCGTTCATGAGAGTGCTGCGGATCTCCCTGAGAACGGTGCAGATATCCTTGAGATCGGGGCAGGTCTCCTGGAGAGCGGTGTAGAACTCCTCGAGAGCGGCGTAGCCCTCCTGGAGAGCGGTGTAGTCGCCAACGAGGGTGGCGGAGTCGTTCTCGGAAGCGGTGTGCTCGTCCTCGGGGGTGGTTTTGCCGGGATCAAACATGGTGCGTTCTCCTTCTCTGGGTTGATGTGAATGGATGGATCGCCGGATCCCGCTTGGGTGTCGGCGATTTGCGCCTGAACCAGCACCCCATGGTGCCGTCGCTCAAGCGCACAGGTCGAAGCGTCAGAGTCAGAACCCGGGCGTCTGTGCATCGAGCGCCTGCCCGACGATGACCAACTCGCCGCCGGCCGC
>NZ_AFAL01000697.1 GCF_000193225.1 Verminephrobacter aporrectodeae subsp. tuberculatae At4
CATGCTGCGCACGCAAAACCTGTTGCCCGCAGGCGCCCCGGTGAAGGTGCTGGCACGCGGGCCGGGCTACGCCGTCACGGCGGCGGGGCAGGCGCTGTCCGCCGGGGCGCCGGGGCAGACGGTGCGCGTGCGCATGGACAATGGCCGGATCGTCAACGCAGTCGTCCGGGATGGCAGCAGCGCGGACCTGGCGCTGGAATGACGCGGCGGCCGCCGGGGTGGTGTCTTCCACGGCGCCATTGCGTGGATCCCAATATTGTCGACAATCACGCCGCCCAGCAGCCGCTGTGGCCACGGGAACGTCGATCGGGAGACGCCATGAAATTGATTTCAGGAATCGTGCTCGCAGCCATGCTGGCATCAGGCTGCGCATCGCAGCAGCAGCAGGGCGGCCAGAGCCGCATGCCGCCGGCGGATCGGGTCGTGGTGGTCAAAGAGGTCGGCAGCTTCCACGTCGGAGGGCGGCAGGTGACGCTGTCCGGCTTGCCGGAGAAGGAACTCGTCTTCTCCGCCGGAGCGGCGCCGCGCCGCGTGAATCCGAATGGCGATTTCGAGGTCGGGCAAATGTACGTGCAGTACATCCGGCTCGACGCGGCCTCGCGCAAGGGGCGCTATCCGCTGCTCATGTGGCACGGCGGTGGGCTCTCGGGCGTCACCTGGGAATCCAAACCGGACGGCCAACCCGGCTGGCAGAGCTTCTTCCTCCAGGCCGGACACGACGTCTACGTGAGCGACGCGGTGGAGCGCGGCCGCGCGTCCTGGGCACGGTACCCGGAGATCTTCGAGACCGAACCGGTCTTTCGCACCAAGCAGGAGGCGTGGGAGTTGTTCCGGATCGGCCCGCCAGGCTCGTATGCCACCGACCCGGGCAAACGCCAGGTGTTTGCGCAAGGCACCCAGTTCCCGGTGGAAGCCTTTGACCAATTCACCAAGCAGGGTATTCCCCGCTGGGCGAGCAACGACGCAGCGACCCAGGCGGCCTACGACCAGTACGTGCAGAAGGTATGCCCGTGCGTGATCGTCGTGCACAGCCAGGGCGGGAATTTCGCCTTCAACGCGGCACTCAGGGCGCCGGACAAGATCAGGGGCGTGGTCGCCATCGAGCCCTCGGGGTCACCGGACCCGGAGAAGGTGGATTTGTCTGCGCTGAAGGGGATTCCGTTCCTCTTCATCTGGGGCGATTACCTGGACCGCGCGACCCTCTGGACCCGGGCCAGCCAAACCCTGGAGCGCTTTGAAAAAGCCCTTCAGCAGCAGGGCACCGACGCCACGCGCATCGATCTGCCGAAGCTTGGCGTGCACGGGAACTCGCACATGCTGATGATGGATCGCAATTCGGACGAGATTGCGCAAAGGGTCCAGAACTGGTTGGTGGCGAAGGGGCTGTCCCGATGAGCCTGAGCCGCGCATCACCCGGTAAAAAAGGGCCAAGGGCCGCTAACCCGCCGTGCCCTCCGTCCT
>NZ_AFAL01000696.1 GCF_000193225.1 Verminephrobacter aporrectodeae subsp. tuberculatae At4
TTGCCGGCGCCCTGCACATGCCCGCCGACGCGTCCGGCGACAGCCACAAGTTTGCCGGCCAGTTGGCCGCCCATCTCGCGCAGCACGGCGTGTCGTTCCGGTACGCAACGCGCATCGACGCGCTGGAACAGGAGAAGGGGGCGATCAGCCGGGTGCACACTGCGTACGGGGCGATGCAGGCGGACGCCTACGTGGTGGCCCTTGGCAGCTACGCGCCCTTGCTGCTGGCACCGCTGGGATTGAAGCTGCCGGTCTACCCGCTCAAAGGCTATTCGGTCACCCTTCCCGTGACCGACCCGGGCCAGGTGCCCACCCTGTCCGTGATGGACGAGCACAACAAGGTGATGATCTCGCGCCTGGGCAACCGGCTCCGCGCCGCCGGCATGGCCGAGTTGGCCGGCTACGGCCTCGCGCTCGACCCGGCGCGCAAGGACCTGTTGTTGCGCGTAGTGCGCAGTTGGTTTCCCGAAGGGCTGGACTGGGAGCACGTGTCCTTTTGGGCCGGACTGCGGCCGATGACCCCGGACGGTCCGCCGATCCTCGGCAAGGCCCGCTGGTCAAATCTGTTCCTCAACAGCGGCCACGGCTCGAACGGCTGGACGCAGGCGTGCGGGACGGCCAAGATCGTCTCCGACCTGGTCTGCGGGCGCACGCCGGAGATCGACATGCAGGGATTGACGGTGCAGCGTTTCGGCGGCTGAGCCGGCGCCGCAGTCCTGCGCTTTCACCGGGCATCTTGAAGAAGTCACCATGAGCCTGTCCGTGCATTCCTTTTTCGATGCGACCACGGCGACGTTTTCCCATGTGATCGACGACGGAGCCGGCGCCTGCGCGGTCATCGACCCGGTGCTGGGTTTCGACCCGCAGTCCGGTTGCACCGATGCGCGCCCGGTCGAGCTTGTCGCCGCGCACATTCAGGCACAAGGCCTGCGCGTGCAATGGCTGCTCGAGACGCACGTGCATGCGGACCACCTGTCCGGCGCGCCCTGGCTGCAAGGGCGCTTTGGCGGCATGCTGGCAATCGGCGCACGCGTCACCGAAGTGCAGCGCGCATTCCGCGATGTCTTCAACGCACAGGACATGGCCGTGGACGGATCGCAGTTCGACCGCTTGTTCGCCGACGGCGACGCCTTCGCCATCGGCCGGTTGCAGGCGCAGGCACTGCACGTGCCCGGCCACACGCCGGCTGACATGGCGTATCGCATCGCCGATCCCGCGGGGGGCCCGGTGCGGTGTTCGTCGGCGATACCTTGTTCATGCCCGACCTGGGAACTGCGCGCTGCGATTTCCCGGGTGGCGATGCGCCCACCTTGTTTCGCTCGATTCGCCGCCTGCTCGCGCTGCCGCCGGAGACGCTGCTCCACGTCTGCCACGATTACCCGCCCGCAGGGCGCGAGGCCATGGGCAGCACCACGGTCGCGCAGCAGCGCGCGGGCAATATCCATGCGCGCGACGGCGTGTCCGAAGCCGATTTCGTCGCACTGCGCGAGACGCGCGACGCCACGCTGGCGCTGCCGGCGCTGATGCTGCCGTCGGTGCAGGTGAATATGCGCGCCGGCCGTCTGCCGCCGCCCGAGGCGAATGGCATTGCCTATCTGAAGATTCCCGTTGATCGGCCAAGGGATTGACGGAGAAGATCTGCTTTGCAGTGGTCAAGCTTGGCCGCAACGCATGATGGACATGTTGCTGGCAGCGCATCGAGGCTGCGAACGGCCCACTGCCCGCTCAGGAAACCACCTGGTAGTACAGGTTCTGCGGGTGCTTTGCCTGGGCGAAGAAGAACCAGCGGTCCGCCACCAGGCCCGGCACCTGCACCAGAAGCGCCAGCACGAAGGCCAGGCCCGAGGCCGCCATGACACCCCACAGCAGCAAGGCCGTGGGCAGCGCGAAGCCCAGCACGATCAGGGCGAGCTTCACGTTCTTCAGGGCCAGCAGGCCCGCGTGATGGAAGAACTCGCGCGTGTTGAACGAGCCCGCCGACATGCCCATCGACTGCTGCACAAGGTTCGGCGCGCGGATGCCGGTGGCCGTCTGCAGGGTGGATTTGTGTTTCAGCGAGGCGTTGCGGCGCAACGCCAGGGTGCGGGTGATCCATGCGATCACGGTCACGGCCAGCGCCGCCGGGCCAGTCACCCGCAGCAGCTGCGGCTGGCTCCACGGCACGGCCAGCGCGCTCGCCAGGATCAGCCCCGACGAGAGGCCGATCAGCGTGAAGTTGACCAGCGTCAGCGGCTGCGCCCATTCCTGGATGAAGCGCAGGCAGGCGTAGATCATGGCGGTGCAATACCAGAGCAGCAACGCCACGACGATGGCCGCCAGCGGCAGCAGCGCACCGTCGATGCCATTGCGCAAGGCCAGCCACCACAGCGCGACGATGGCGATGAAGGTCGGCAGCACGATCACCTCGCGCGACAGCCAGGAGGTGCGCCACATCATCGCGGCGCGCCACGCGCGTTCCGGGCGGCCCAGGTGGCCGAAGGACGCACCCAGGCCAATGAGCAGCATCGCCTCGGCCACGATCAGCGCGATGCTGATGAACGACGGCCCGACGGCCATCCCCGCCAGGCGCGCAAGCGCGAGCACCACGACGAGGCCTTGCGCGGCCCCGGCGATGGTGGTGAAGATGACGACGGAAAACGCCGGGTTCATCGCGCGCCTTCCACGATTGGCTGCACCTTCGAGCTGCCGCCGGCCACGTCGGTCACGCGGCGCGGCAGGTACTGGTTGGCCGGGCGGGTTTCCCACTCCGGCATCAGCGAATAGCCGCCGCGCTCGCGGATCGCGATGGACGCCTCGGAATTCGGGTCCTTCACGTCGCCGAAGATGCGCGCGCCGGTCGGGCAGGCTTTCACGCAGGCGGGCTTGCGGTCTTCCCGGGGCAGCTTCTCGTCGTAGATGCGGTCGACGCACAGCGTGCACTTGGTCATCACCTGCCGCTCTTCGTCCAGTTCCCGCGCGCCGTACGGGCAGGCCCATGCACAGTACTTGCAGCCGATGCACTTGTCGTAGTCGACCAGCACGATGCCGTCTTCCTTGCGCTTGTAGCTCGCGCCCGTCGGGCACACGGGCACGCAGGGCGGGTCTTCGCAATGCAGGCAGCTTTTGGGGAAGTGGATGGTTTCGGTGAGCGGGTACGCGCCAGCCTCGTAGGTCTGCACGCGATTGAAGAAGGTGCCGGTCGGGTCGGCGCCGTAGGGCTTCTCGTCGGCCAGCGGCCCCGCGCTGCCGGAGGTGTTCCATTGCTTGCACGAGGTGACGCAGGCATGGCAGCCCACGCACACGTTCAGGTCGATCACCAGCGCGAGCTGCTTGGCCAGCGTTTCGCCCGGATCGGTCCGCACGCTGACCTTGCCTTCGCGCGAGACCGACACCGGCCGCACGCCCTCTTCCACCAGCGACAGCTGCTGCGGCGCGCCCGTCAGCAGGTCCTTGAGCCACTGCATCATTTGCGGCGTCCTCCGGCGAAGTAGGTCAGCACGCTCGCGGCCTTGCCGATCACGCCCGGCGGGCTGGGCATGCTCGCGATCTGCGGGAAGCTTTCCTTGGGCTCCTGCGGGTCGGCGGGCCGAATGCGCACGCGCACGTCGTACCAGCCGGCCTGGCCGGTGATGGGGTCGGAGTTGCTGATGGTCGTGCCGCCGTGCACATTCGCGAAAGGCAGTTCCTCGGTGATCAGGTGGTTCAGCAGGAAGCCCTTGCGCGCTTCGTCGGACCCGGGCGCCAGTTGCCAGGCACCGTCGGCCTTGCCGATGGCGTTCCATGTCCAGACCGTGCCAGGCTCGACCGTTTCGCTGTAGCGCAGCATGCAGCGCACCCTGCCCCACTGGCTCTCGACCCAGCACCAGCCGCCGTCCTCGATGCCCGCGCCCCGGGCGGTAATGGGGTTCACGTGCAGGTAGTTGTGGCTGTGGATCTGGCGCAGCCATGCGTTCTGCGAATCCCACGAGTGGTACATCGCCATCGGCCGCTGCGTCAGCGCGTTGAGCGGATAGGCCTTGCGGTCGGTCACGCCGTCTTCGAGCGACGGATACCAGAAGGGCAGCGGATCAAAGTAGGTGTCGATGCGCTCGCGCAGTGCCTCGGGCGGCTGGCGCCCCTGCGTCTTGCCCTGCGCGGCCAGGCGAAAGCTCTGCAGCGTGTCCGAATACAGCGCCAGCTGCACCGGATCGTTGCGCTGACGCCAGCCCTTGTCCTTGGCGAAGTCCAGGTACTCCCGGTTCCAATTGCGCATGTAGTGCATGGTCTCGGGCATGTGGTGCTGGAACACGCAGTTGTTCTGCGCGTAGGCCTCCCACTGCTTCGGATTCGGCTCGCCCTTCAGATGCTCCGTGCCGTCCTTGCCGCGCCAGCCCATCAGAAAGCCGATGCCCGGCTGCGGCTGGAAGTTGACGACGAAATCCGGGTAGTCGCTGAATTTGCGCCCGCCCTCGGGCGTGGTGAAGGCCGGGAATTTGAGGCGCGACGCCAGCTCGATCAGCACTTCCTGGAAGGGCTTGCACTGGCCGGTGGGCTCGAGCACCGGAATGCGCACCGAATCCACCGGCCCGTCGAACTCGGAGATCGGCCGGTCGAGCATGCCCATCACGTCGTGGCGTTCGAGGTAGGTGGTGTCGGGCAGCACCAGGTCGGCAAAGGCCACCGTCTCGCTCTGGAAGGCGTCGCACACCACAAGAAAGGGAAGCATGTACTCCCCCTTCGCGTCCTTGCGGTTGAGCATCTCGCGCACGCCCATCGTGTTCATGCTCGAGTTCCACGCCATGTTGGCCATGAAGATCAGCAGCGTGTCGATGCGGTACGGGTCGCCCCTGACCGCGTTGGTGATCACGTTGTGCATCAGCCCGTGCGCCGACAGCGGGTGCTCCCACGAATAGGCGTGGTCGATGCGGATCGGCGAGCCGTCGGGGTTGATCGCCAGCTCGTCCGGATTCGCCGGAAAGCCCAGCGGCGCAGCGTTGAGCGGCGTGTCCGGCCGGATCATCTCGGGCGAGTTGAAGGCCCGGTAGTTCGGCACGATGTGGCGCGGGTACGGCGCCTTGTGGCGAAAGCCCCCCGGCGCGTCGATGGTGCCCAGCACGCTCATCAGCACGGCCAGCGCGCGGATGGTCTGAAAGCCGTTGGAATGCGCCGCCAGCCCGCGCATCGCGTGGAAGGCCACCGGTCGGCCCTGCGTGCTCGGGTGCACCTTGCCCCAGGCGTCGGTCCAGGGAATCGGCATCTCGAAGGCCTGGTGCAGCGCCGTCTCGCCCATCTCGCAGGCCAGCTTGCGGATGCGCCCGGCGTCGATGCCGGTGATGGCCGCCGCCCACTGCGGCGTGCAGTCGGCCACGCGCTCGCGCAGCAACTGGAAGGATGGCGCGACGCGCGTGCCGTCGGCCAGCGTGTAATGGCCTTCCAGCGCGGGGTCGCAGCCTTCGCCGATGCCTTCGGGGTACGCCGCCTTCACGGTGCCGTCGGCGCGGTCCCAGATCAGCTTGTTGTGCGGATGGCGGCCATCGCCCGGCGGGCCGCGTTCGGGGTCGGGATCGAAGGCGAACAGCCCCTCGCGCGCGCCCTCGTCCAGCACCACGAGTTGCGGCGCGTTGGTGAAGCGCTTGAGAAAGGCGTGGTCGATCAGGTCGCTGCCGATCAACGCGTGCAGCAGCGCCATGAAGAGCGCGCCGTCGGTGCCGGGCTTGATGGGAATCCACTCGTCGGCGATGGCCGAGTAGCCGGTGCGCACCGGGTTGATCGAGATGAAACGCCCGCCATCGCGCTTGAACTTGCTGATGGCGATCTTCATCGGGTTGCTGTGATGGTCCTCGGCCGTGCCGATCATCACGAACAGCTTGGCGCGCTCCAGGTCAGGCCCGCCGAATTCCCAGAAGCTGCCGCCGATGGTGTAGATCATGCCTGCGGCCATGTTCACCGAGCAGAAGCCGCCGTGCGCCGCATAGTTGGGCGTGCCGAACTGGCGCGCGAACAGGCCGGTGAGCGCCTGCATCTGGTCACGCCCCGTGAACAGCGCGAATTTCTTGGGGTCGGTCGAACGGATCCTGCCCAGGCGCTCCGTCAGGATCTCGAAGGTGCGCTCCCAGCTGATCGGCTCGAACCCACCGGCGCCGCGTTCGCAGCCCGGCTTGCGCAGCAGCGGCTGCGTGATGCGTGCCGGCGACACCTGCTTCATGATCCCCGACGAGCCCTTCGCGCAGATCACGCCCTTGTTCAGTGGGTGCTCGGGGTTGCCGTCGATGTAGCGCACCTGCGGGCCGTTCTCGCCCTCGCGCAGATGCACGCGGATGCCGCAGCGGCAGGCGCACATGTAGCAGGTGGTGGTCTTGACCGTTGTCTCGTCGGTCGGCGTCGGGGCCTCGAGTGGGTCGTGAATCGGCTCGCGCGAGAGGAACTTGAACACGGGCGGTCCTTCGGTTCTTTTTTATGGGGCGCGCCCATCCTAGGGATTTCTATCAAACAAAAAAGCGGAGAATATTTCTCATCATGACCCAAAAAATCGATCACCTGCCGGACGCGCGCCTGCGCCTGAATCTGCTCCAGCTCGAAGTCTTCGTAGCCACCGCCCGCGAGGGCTCCACCCGCGCGGCCGCGGCGCGGGTCGCACGGTCGCAGTCCGCCGCCAGCGCCGCGCTGGCCGAGCTGGAGGCCGTGCTGGGCGTAAACCTGTTCGACCGCGTCGGCCGGCGGCTGCTGCTCAACGAGAACGGCCACGCCTTGCGCGCCAAGGCCGGCGCGCTGCTGGAGCACGCCGCAGAGATCGAGTCGCTGTTTGCCAGCGAGCACCCGGCGCCGCTGCGCATGGCGGCCAGCTTCACCATCGGCGAATACCTGCTGCCTGACCTGGTGGCCGGCTGGAAGGACGCGAACCCCGACAGCCAAGTTCAGCTGCAGATCGGCAACACCACGCAGGCCATCGAGGCCGTGGCGGGCTTCGACGTTGACCTGGGTTTCATCGAAGGCTCGCAGACGCGTCCGGACCTGACGACGCAAGGCTGGCTCAGCGACGAGCTGGCGATCGTGTCGTCACCGACGCACCCGCTCGCGGGGCAGGTCGCAGGGCTGCGCCAGCTGCGCGAAGCCGACTGGGTGCTGCGCGAGCGCGGCTCGGGCACGCGCGAGGCCGCCGACCGCTGGCTGCTGGAGCACCTCGGCCGCCTGAACGTCGGCTTCGAGCTGGGCAGCACGGAGGCCATCAAGCAGTTCGTCGCGCGCGGCGTGGGCCTGGGATGCGTGTCACGCTATGTCGTGGCCGAGGCCATCGCGCAAGGCTGGTTGGTCGAGGTGCGCACCCGACTGCCCAAGGCGCTGCGGCACCTGGCCATCGTCACGCATCGCGACAAGCACCTGGGGCGCAGCGCGCTGGCCTTCATCGACCACTGCATGCAAGCGGCGCGCCAAGCCCACTGAATGCGCTGTCGCGCGGATTCGAAGGGTCAGCGCGCGCGCGGCATCGCCAGCACGGCCAGGGCCACCGACGCGATCCGCGCCAGCAGCGAATCCGAGCGCGACGTCAGCACGATGGGCACGCGCGCGCCCAGCACCAGACCCGCGCACTCGCCGCCGCCGACGTAGTTGAAGCTCTTGTAGAGCATGTTGCCGGCATTCAGATCGGGCACGACCAGCAGGTCCGCATCGCCGCTGACTTGCGATTCCATCTTCTTGATGCGCGCGGCCTTGGCGCAGATGGCGTTGTCGAAACCGCAGGGGCCTTCGACGAGTGCGCCGGGCCATGCGCCCGCCTTCGCCGCATCCACCAGGGCCTGCGCATCCAGCGTTGCCGGAATCGCCGGGTTGACCCACTCCACCGCCGCCAGGATGCCGACCTTGGGCTGCGCGATGCCCAGCCGCTGAAGCAGGCCGACCGCATTGCCGAGGATTTCGTGCTTGGTCCTCAGGTCCGGCGCAATGTTGACCACGCAGTCCGCCAGGCCCAGCAGCTTGGGATAGCGCGGCAGGTCGAACAGGAAGACGTGGCTGATGCGGCGCGCGCCGCGCAGGCCGGTTTCGCGGTCAACCACGGCGGAC
>NZ_AFAL01000695.1 GCF_000193225.1 Verminephrobacter aporrectodeae subsp. tuberculatae At4
GGGGCGGGGCCTTGCTGCGCGCCATCCGCGCCATCGGCCCCCTCCTCCACGGCGCGCGCGGGGTCCTCCGGGGGCGCGAACAGGGCGGCGAGCTGCTCGGGCGCCACGCGCCGCATCAGGTGCTGGTAGGGCGCGATGGCCTGCACCGCATGCTCCGCATTCCACTGCCGCATGCTCACCCCGAGAAAATCCTGCACGGCGTCGGCCAGTCCGGGCAACACGGGCGCCAGGTAGCGCGTGAGCTCGGCAAAGGCGTTCATCAGCACCGAGCACACCTGGTGCAGCGCCGGGTCGTTGGCCGCGTCGCGGGCCAGGTCCCAGGGCTTGTTCTGGTCCGCGTAGGCGTTCACCCGGTCGGCGAGCAGCATGATCTCGCGCGTGGCCTTGCCGTATTCGCGGGCCTCGTACATCCGGGCGATGGCGTCGCGCGCGCCCCGCACGTCGGCCAGCAGGGCCGCGCCGGGGGCGCCGAAGTCGCCCGTCAACCGGCCGTCGAAGCGCCGGCTCAGAAAGCCCGCAGCACGGCTCGCGATGTTCACGTATTTGCCGATCAGGTCGCTGTTCACGCGGGCCATGAAGTCTTCCGCGGTGAAGTCGATGTCCTCGTTGCGCGCCGAGAGCTTGGCCGCGAGGTAGTAGCGCAGCCACTCGGCGTCCATTCCCAGGCGCAGGTACTTGAGCGGGTCCAGCCCCGTTCCACGGCTCTTGCTCATCTTCTCGCCGTTCACCGTGAGAAAGCCGTGCACGAATACGTTGTCCGGCGTCTTGCGGCCGCTCAGGTGCAGCATCGCGGGCCAGAACAGGGTGTGGAAGGTGACGATGTCCTTGCCGATGAAGTGGTACTGCTCCAGCGCCGGGTCGGCCATGTAGGCGTCAAAGCTCTCGCCGCGCCGCTCCAGCAGGTTCTGCAGCGACGCGAGGTAGCCCACGGGGGCGTCGAGCCAGACGTAGAAATACTTGCCCGGCGCGTCGGGAATCTCGATTCCGAAATAGGGCGCGTCGCGGCTGATGTCCCAATCGCCCAGGCCCTCGCTGCGGCTGCCGTCCGGGAGGCTGCGCACGCTGAACCATTCCCGGACCTTGTTCGCCACCTCGGGTTGCAGCCTGCCGTCCTGCGTCCATTTCTCCAGGAACTCCACGCAGCGCGGGTCGGAGAGCTTGAAGAAGAAATGCTCCGAGTCCCTGAGTTCGGGCCGGGCGCCGGAGAGCGCCGAGAACGGGTCGATCAGGTCGGTGGGGGAATGGACCGCGCCGCAGACCTCGCAGTTGTCGCCGTACTGCGCCTTGGCGTGGCACCGGGGGCATTCGCCCTGGATGTAGCGGTCGGGCAGAAACATGTTCTTTTCGGGGTCGAAGAACTGCGCGATGCGGCGCACCTCGATCAGCGAGCCGTCGGCCCGGTCGCGCAGGTCGCGGTATATCTGGCGCGCGAGTGCGTGGTTCTCGGGCGCGTCGGTGCTGTACCAGTTGTCGAAGCCGATGTGAAAGCCGTCCAGGTACTGCTTGCGGCCGGCGGCGACGTCGGCGACGAACGCCTGCGGCGTCTTGCCCGCTTTTTCTGCGGCAATCATGATCGGCGCACCGTGCGTGTCGTCCGCGCCCACGAAGTTCACCGCGTGGCCCTGCATCCTCTGAAAACGCACCCAGATGTCGGCCTGTATGTACTCCATGATGTGGCCGATGTGGAAGCTGCCATTCGCATAAGGCAGCGCGGTGGTGACGAAGAGCTTGCGGGCGGGCGGCATGGGAGCGGTTTTCTCGGGCGGAGCCGGCGATTCTAGGCGAGGCGGCTGCGCGTCTGCCGCCTCACGCCGCCGCCCCGGCCCCGGTCAGAGACCGGGGGGACTGCCACATTCAGAGCCAGAGCTCGCCATGCGCCACATCCGACGCCTGCCCCACGAGGGACAGATGCATCCGCACTGCGGCGCCGGGGGCGGTGATGGTGCCGTCGGCGTCGAACCGTCCGCCATCGTTGATCTCGAAGTCCAGCCGCAGCAAGCGCTAGCTGGAGGGGAAAACCGGCTATCTCAAGGCGTGAAGCACAGCCGGTCCGGGCTGGAGAGCGTCCCGATCCTCAGTCGGGATTGAGCCAGTTCTTCAGGACGCTGTGAAACGGCAGGTCAAAGCGGCCGTAGAAGTCTTTTCCGGAGGAGGAGCTTACCGGGGGATCGATTTCCTCGAAAGGGTTCGACGACGGGGGGCGACAACGAGAGCTTCCGCCATACAACTGCCCCACCAGATAGCGGGAGCCGTCGATGGTATGGAACAAGCCCGAACCACTGCTGCCCGGCTCGGTGATGCCCTGATTCCAGGCGATGGAGAAGAACTTCCCGCTCTGCGCGTTGCTGGGGATGCAGTAGAAGGAGGACGATGTTATCGGCATGCACTGGTTGTATGCCGTGATGGTGCCGATGCTGAGCTTTTGCAGATCGCCCCTGGGATGGTGGACTCCGACGACATTCGAGGACAGGGGCACGACGCCAGCGTACGAGCCCGCGTAGACGCTGCCTTCCGGAGGTTGTGCATTCAGGCGCATGAAGGAAATATCCGTGGCGGCATCGTTGTGCAGCAGCGTGGCGCCGCCCGTGACGCGCTGCGTGCCCGCGTTCAGCGCCCCGCTGTTGCAGGCCGAGGCGTGATGGAACCAGTCGGTGGTCAGCGTGTCCGCCTCCGCCTGCGTGGAGATGCAGTGGTTGGCGCTCAGGAAATAGGGGATACCGCTTGAATCGACGTCGTTCAGCAAGGTGCCCGTGCACAGATAACTGGCTCCGTTCCTCACGTAGGTCATGAGCGCCACGGAGCGGCTCTCGTCGAGGTACTGGGCATTGCACGTCACATCGACGGTGCAACTGGCCCCATCCCCCAGAGCCTTGGCGACGGACGCTGTGTCCGTCCTGGAGGGCGATACGAAGAAATGCGAGAGCGTGGGAATGGCGAGATCCAGTTCTGCCAGATTCGCCCTGGCAGGCAGTTCCAGTTCCACCGTGGTTTCGGCGCCGCGAAAGTCGGGCACCCAATAGGTGCGCGCCGCGTCGCTGGTATCGCCCGCGGCCAGGTTGCGCTGCACCGTGCGCAGCACCTCGTCGCCCGAGACCTGAATCACGTCGGTGCCGGCTTGCGCATAGAAACGCAGCGTGGTGTTTGCCGGCAGACTGCGTACCAGCAGGCCCGGGCGCACGCCCCATGCGCCCTCTGAGGTAAAGCTGATGGATGCACGCTGCATGCCGCCCGGGGCGGGTTGCCAGCGCAGTTGCGCGCGCGTGCCCTGCGCGGTGGCCGTTGCAGCGAGGCTGCGCGGAACGCCAATCTGCCAGGGAATTGCTTGGTCGGCCGCCGCCGCTTGCGACTTCTTTTCCAGGCCTGACTCTTCATCCAGCGGGTCGAGCCGCACGGTCGTCGCCCGCACAAAACGGCTGCGCGGGAGCGCCGCTGGGGTCGTGGATTCGGCGGTGCTTCGTGGCCCCGTGTCGTGGGGTTCGATGCGGACGCTTGCCGCCGAGGTCGGGGCCGGGGCCGAGGCCGGGGCCGGGGCCGGGGCCGGGGCCGGATCACCATCGCTGCCGCCACAGGCGGCTAGCGTCAGCATGGCGAACAGGCCAGCGATTCTTATTGGAAAGCGAAACATGGGGCCGTCCTTTCTCTCTTTTTGCGGCAGATATGCGTTCTTGCGCACGGTGGATTGCCTGGGCAGATCCAGGCGTTCGCCCACTGCGGACAGTTTGCGGAAAGCCTGATTCATGCGCCCCGCCGCAACACCCAGGTCGCCTGGCATGGCCGTGCTGTGGATGTGGTTTGCCCCGGGGCTGGGCAAAAAATGCAACAGAAAATTATTATAAATGTAAATGTTTACAAAACTGCTGCGCAGCATGCGCCTCGCGCCGCCGCCCCGGCCAGAGACTGGGGGGACTGCCGCCTTCAGAGCCAGAGCTCGCCATGCGCCACGTCCGACGCCTGCCCCACAAGGGACAGCTGCATCCGCGCTGCGCGCCGGGGGCGGTGATGCTGCCGTCGGCCCGGCCATCGGCGTCGAACCGTCCGCCATCGTGGATCTCGAAGTCCAGCCGCAGCTGTCCACCCTCGCTCGCCATCTTGCCGCCGTAAGGCGCGCTGCTCAGGTTGGTCCAGGTGCCGGTGCTGTCCCGGAGCCAGTAGCCGTTCACGCCCAGCGCCGGGTCCAGATACAGGCTGAACTTCTCGCTGCTGCGGCCAGCGACCAGCGCCGCATCGAGGTTGAGCAGCCCGAGGGGCATCTCCATCCCCTTGGGTAATGGGGCGGGGGCGCCTTTTGCTCCAGGCGGGTAATGCGTGCGCCGCTGTCCGGGCTGACCTTGCCGTCCTGGCTGCCGACCACCAGGGTCACGTAGGTGCTGGCCGCACCTGCCGGCTTGCTTGCTCCGGTGGGGCTGCGCACGACGCTGGTCGATGCCACTGCCGCCTGCGCGCTGTCCCGGATGCCGTCTCCGTTGCCGTCGCCGGCCACGGGGGCTGCGCCAGCGGGGCCGAAAATGCCGGGGGTCTGGTCTTCGATGCTGCCGGGAATGCCGTCGCTGTCCGTGTCCTTGGTGTCCTTGTCCGTCGGGCTTGCCGGGGCTGAGGGGGACGGGGCCGATGGGGCTGACGAAGCCGGTGGGGCCGATGGGGCTGGACTCTGTGGTGCGGGTGTGCGGTTGTCTACCGCCATGGCCGAGAAAGTGGCCGCGTCGTTGCCGGCCGCGTCCTGCACGGCGTTGGCATCGTTGCCGGTCGTGGGGTCGGTGTAGGCGACGCTCACCGCCTGGCCATTGGCGACCGGGGTGGCCAGCGTCAGGCTCACGGTCTTGTCCTGCGCGTTCACCACGATGGCGGTGACGGCGGTGAGCACGTTATCGATGCGCACCGTGAAGGCCGTCGCGGACGGGATATGCGTCGCGTCCAGGCTGTTCCCTTCGGTGTAGCGCAG
>NZ_AFAL01000694.1 GCF_000193225.1 Verminephrobacter aporrectodeae subsp. tuberculatae At4
CGTCCCCATGGCGCGCGCAGCGTGCTGCAGGTAGTTCACGGCGCAGCCGGTGTGGCCGTGCGCGTTCTCCACCTCGGCCAGGCAGGACAGGGCCACGGGGTCGTGCGCCACGGCGTCGAGTACGGTTTCGGCGAGTTGCGCGACGGCGCTCCAGCTGCGCGACGTGATCTGCGCCGCCGGGGTAGCGGCAAGCGGCGCGTCGGCGCGGGCCTTTTTCACCAGCTCCTGCAGGCGCGCGTGCGCGTGCGCCAGGCTGATCCGCTGACCGGGCGCGATCCCGACCTCGGGCTGCGGCGCGCAGGTCCATTCTTCGGGCAGCCGGGGCAGCCAGTCTTGCAGGGCCTGCTCCTGCGCCTGCGCGCTGTGCGGATGCTCGGCCCGCGCCAGCCAGTGCAACCACATGGCGCGCAGGCCCTGGCCGAAATGCTGCCCGAAGAGGTCCTCGCGCATCAGCGCCGAGCGCTCCATCTCGTCGCGCAGGCCCAGGCGCAGGGCGTTCAGCGCGGGAACGTCGGCGGCCAGGCGCTGCGCGATGCGCACGTAGTCCTGCGGCGTTTCGGCGAGCCACTCGCTGCGCCCCAGGTGCGTGAGCAGGCTCACGCCCATGCGGCCCTTGAAGCTTGCGCCGACCATGGAGACGACGGGCAGGCCCATCCAGAGCGCGTCGAAGGTGGTCGTTCCGCCGCTCAGCGGGAAGGGGTCGAGCGCAATGTCGATGCGGTGGTACGTCAGGTACTGGTTCGCGTTGCGCAGCGCGACCAGGTCCAGCCGCTGCGGCTCCAGGCCCAGGCCCTGGCAGCGCTGCCGGTAGGCGTCGGCGAAGTCGGGCCGGTCGAGGTTCTTGCCTTCGATGAGCAGGCGCGACCCGGGGGTCGCCGCCAGGACCCGGCCCCACAGCGCGAGCACCTCGTCGCTGAGCTTGCCCAGGTTGTTGCACGAGCCGAAGGTGACGCAGCCCCGCTCGCCTGCCGGCGCCGGGTGCACCTGGTAGCGCGGCTGGTAGCGCCACAGCGGGTTGCGGCTCATCGGGCGGTAGCAGGCAAACGGCGTGGGCAGGCGGTAGAGCCGCTCGGTGTACTGCGCCTGGGCGTCGGGCGGGTCGGTGATTTCGTCGGTGAACCGGTAGTCCACGGCCTGCAAGCCGGTCGTCGCCGGGAAGCCGAGCCATGAAACCTGCACCGGCGCCGCCTTGTGCGCGAGTGCCAGCAGGCCGTTGTGCCCGGTATGCCCTGCCAGGTCCACCAGAATGTCGATTCCCTGCGCGCGGATCGCCTCGGCCTGCTGCCGCGCGTCGAGTCCCGCCAGGCGCACGAAATGGTCCGCATGGCGCTGCACGCGCGCGCTCACGGAGTCCTCGTCCGGGAACAGATGGAAGGCGAAGACCTCGAACTGGCGCCGGTCCAGCCGCGCCAGCAGGCCCTCGGCGAAGTACATCACCGAATGCATCCGGAAGTCGGGCGACAGGAATCCGACCCTCAGGCGGCGCCACGGCGCGCCCCGGTGCTGCTCGAAGCGCGGCCACGCCTGGCGCAGCGGCGACTCGAAGATGGCGCCGTATTCCCGCGCCGCGGCGGACAGCTGCGCGGCGTCCACCTGGGGCGCCGAGAGCATGAACAGCAGCCGATTGGTGTGGTTTCCCGGCTCGTCGGGGAACAGCGCGATGGCGCGCTCGGAGTCTTCGATGGCCTCGCGGATCTGGCCCAGTTCGCGCCGGTGGATGGCGCTTTGCATCAGCGCTGCCGCGCGCTCGTGCAGCGTCCGGGCGCGCGCGGCGGCGTTCTGGCTGGCCGCGAAACCCCTGTCGTGCAGGCCCGGCAGATAGCAGCATTCGGCCAGCTTGATCCAGACGATGGCCTGCTCGGGACACAGCCCGCAGAGCCTCTCGAGCAGCGGCAGCGCGGCGTTGTTGCGCGCCTGCTCGATGAGCACGTTCGCGTGGTTCACCAGCAGCTCAGCGTCGTCGGGCCAGAGCACGCTGGCACGCTGGTAGGCTTGGCGCGCGGCGCCGAACCGGCGCTGCCGGTGCAGCGCAAACCCGAGCAGCCGGTGCGCCCCGAGGTCGCGCCCATTCTTGCGCAGCGCCTGGCGGCACAGCCGGGCCAGCAGCGGCCAGTCCGCTGCCAGCAGCGCCGTGCGCAGCCCATCGTGCGCGCTCGGCGGGGCTTTGGGGAGAGAGGGTGCCATGGTGAATCTCCGCGCCCGTGCGTGCGCCACCGCTTGCGCTTGCCTGCGGCAATGCATCGGGCGACGGGCCATTTCCTGGCCATTGTGCTGATGCCGTCCGGGGGCGTTGGGCGGATAAGTGGCGCAAAAACCGGCCGGCGGCGGCCTTGCCCCTCAAGTTTTCCGAAGGCACACCGAAAACTAAGTGTCCTGCCCCGCGAATAGCGGCACAAGATGAAACTGATGCATTTCGCGTCATGGCAAGGCGCAAACCGCAGCGATACCCGTAGGTATCGCGAGGATTTG
>NZ_AFAL01000693.1 GCF_000193225.1 Verminephrobacter aporrectodeae subsp. tuberculatae At4
GTGGCTTCGTGCCGTCGGGCGACGGACGCGGTGATCCAACTGCTGCGACGTACTGGGTCGATCAGCTTCGGGCACCGGTGCGCTTCCAACAGGGCGTCGAGCGGCTCGTCGCCGAAGGCGCCACGACCTTCCTGGAGCTTGGTCCATCGACGACTTTGGTCGATCTGACGCGCTGCACGGCGGTCGGTGCGGACGGGGTCACGACGCTGAAGCAGGGCACGGACGATGCCCTCGCCTTCGGCGAGGCCCGTGCCGTGCTCTTCGCGCTCGGTGCCCGGGTCCGGATGGCCGGAGCTTCTGCGCTTCCCGGCGGCCAGGATATGTTGCCGCTCTATCCGATGGACCCCCAACGATTCTGGCTGGAACCCCACGCAAGGGCCGACCGTGGAGCCCTGTGGGCGCAGGGGCCGGCGGTTGCGGACGCGGGGGTCAGCAGCACCTGCCCCCCACCGGATCCATCGTCCTTGGCGAAACTCGACCCCGATGATGCCCTGGCCGCGCTGATCCGCGAACTCGGGCGCCTGGCCGCCGAGGTGCTGCGCCAGCCGATTCCGGGTCAGGGGGAGGGGCTCGCAGCAACGAAGCTGTCCTTGCTCGGTCTGGATTCCCTGATGGCGATGGATTTGAGACACCGGGTGCGCCAGTGGATCGGTGTGGATTTGCCGGCGCATCTGCTGATCAGCGGCAGCAGCCTGGGCGACGTCTCCCGGCTTATCTACGAACAGGTCCTGCTGCGCGCCGTTCAGCACGAGCCCACGGCGTCGGATACATCGGATACGCAAGAGGTGTTCGTGCTATGACGCTTGCTGCCTTGCTGAGCGAGTTGCACAGACTGGGTGTGACCCTGTCCCGTCAGGGCGATGGCCTGGTCGTTCAAGCCCCGTCCGGGGCCGTCACTCCCGGGCTGCGGGTCCGGCTTGCGCAGCATAAGCCGGCCTTGTTGGACTGGCTGAGCAAGGGCCGGCCCGCGGCTGTCGAGGACGCCGGACTGCCGAACTGCGCGCCCGATCCCGCGCACCGACAGCTGCCGTTCCCGCTGTTGGACATGCAG
This sequence comes from Verminephrobacter aporrectodeae subsp. tuberculatae At4, assembly GCF_000193225.1. Taxonomy (GTDB): domain Bacteria; phylum Pseudomonadota; class Gammaproteobacteria; order Burkholderiales; family Burkholderiaceae_C; genus Acidovorax; species Acidovorax aporrectodeae. Next base: position 1,052 of record NZ_AFAL01000693.1, read on the forward strand.
CTGGGGTTCTACATGGCGGACGACCCCTACATGGAGTTCCACGTCCGTCCGCACTACTACATGGAAAAGAACCGGGAGACCCTGGACGTTGACCGGTACGAACGCGCCTGGAACAAGGCCCTCGAACGGCATTGGGGAGAGATCGTCGTGGTGACGCCGGAGGGTCAACTCAGAGTGGTGGAGGAGCTGCCGACGCTGCGCATCCAGCGCATCGACCTGCGCGAGCACACGCCCGAAGTCGCCCACCGGCATCTCGAGGCCATCCGTGCGCAGATGATGCGGGCGCAACTGCCGCTGGATCGTTGGCCGTGGGTAGACCTTCGGGTGTCCACTTGGTTGGATCGGGGACGCCTGCAACATCGCATCCACTACAACCACAACAACTTCTTTTCGGACGGCTTTGGCACGGCGAAGCTGCTCCAGGAAATCGATCGCTACGAACGCGATCCCGAGATCGAATTGCCGCCGCTCGCACTGAGCCTCAGGGACGCAGCCCTGTGCCTGGACGATCTGGCCAAGTCACCGGCCGGTCAGCGGGCCCGCGCCTATTGGGAGGCCCGTCTGCCGTCGCTGCCGAACGTGCCGCCGTTGCCGCTCGCCCATCTGGACCGGCGCGTGCGATCAGAATTGAACCGGCGGGAGCGCTTCATGGAGGCCACGACCTGGGCGGGCTTCAGGGAAAGGGCGCGCCAGTTCGGCCTGACACCGTCGAACGCGATCCTCACGGCGTACGCGGAAATTTTGTCCGCCTGGGGCAATACGCGCCACTTCGTGCTGTCCAACATGATGATTCGGCGCTTGGCCGTTCATCCCGAGATCCGGTCGATCGTCGGCAACTTCGCTTCGGTGTACCCGCTGGAGGTGGACTTCCGGCCCGACGACCGGTTCGTGGATCGGGCCCGCCGGCTTCAGGAGCAGGCGCTGCGTGACGCGTGCCATCTGGAATGGGGCGGCATGCAGGTCATGCAAACCCTGAATCGCCAGCGTGGCGGTTTCGGTGAGACCCCGATCCCGTTCGTGGTCAGTAGCGGCCTGTTCATGGAAGGGTTCGAGCGCGCTGATTTCAGCTGCCTGGAGACATCCCAGGTGATGCTGGATCACCAGTTCTGGGAGACCTCGGACGGGCGACTGTTCTGTGTGTGGGATTTGCTCGAGGCATTCTTCTTGCCCGGCGTGGTCGATGCGATGTGGGACGCGTATGCACGGCTGATCGAGCAGCTCGGTGTGCGTGACGAGCTGTGGACGACGAACACGCTGGCGCTGCTGCCCGAAGAGCAGGCGGCCCGGCGGCCGCGGGCGGTGGTCGATCCTGAGGGAGCAGGCGTCTTGCGCCTGGAGGACTATCTGGCGCGGGCGGTCCGGACGGCGCCGACGGCCTTGGTGGGCAGTCGGGTCGGCCCGCCGCTGACCTTCGCCGATCTGGATCGATCCAGCGCGGCGATCGCCAAGCGCTTGCGGCGGGCCGGTGCCCGTCCCGGGGATCTGGTGCCCGTGATGGCCCCTCGGTGCGGATCGCTCGTCCAGGCGGTCTACGGGGTGCTGCGCGCCGGGTGTGCCTACGTGCCCATGGATCCGGCGCTGCCCCTGGAACGGCAACGCTACCTTCTGGAGGACAGCGGGGCGAGACTGGCACTCGTGGACTTGGGCCAGATTGCGGGCCTGACTTGGCCATCGTCGGTAACGGTGCTGGGCATCGACGAAGCGATGCCGTCGGATGACGCCCCGGGAGCGGGTGCGGCTCCATCGGCGAGCACCACCGACTTGGCCTACGTCATCTACACCTCAGGCTCCACCGGCAAGCCCAAGGGCGTGATGATCGATCATCGGGGCGCGATCAACACGATCGAGGACGTGAATGCCCGATTCGAAATAACCGCCGGGGATTGCTTATTCGGTGTCTCGTCGTTCAGTTTCGACCTGTCCGTCTATGACCTGTTCGGGTCGGTCGCTGCGGGCGCCCGGCTGGTGTATCCCGAACCGGGGCGCGCACTCAATCCGGCGCACTGGCTCGAGGTCATGGCGCGCGAAGGCGTCACGGTCTGGAATTCGGCGCCGCCTCTGGCGACGCTGTTGGTCGAGGCGGCAGAGGACCGGTCGATGCCGCTGTCCGCCCTCCGGCTGGTCCTGCTCAGTGGCGACTGGATTCCCGTGGATCTCCCCGATCGGCTGCGCGCGGTGGCCCCCGGCGCGCGGATCGTCAGCCTCGGGGGGGCCACGGAGGCTTCGATCTGGTCCATCTGCTATCCGATCGAAGCGGTCGATCCGACGTGGACCAGCATCCCCTACGGATTCCCGATGCGCAACCAGCCCTGGGACGTCCTGGATGCCTGGGGTCGTCCCGCGCCAGAATGGACCGTCGGGGAACTGGTCATCGGCGGACTGGGCCTCGCGAAAGGGTACTGGGGCGACCCGCGGAAGACGGACCATGCCTTCGGCGCGCACGCGACGTCCGGCCCCCTGTGCCGCCAACGCTCGTACCGCACCGGCGACATGGGGCGTTATCGCGAGGACGGTGCCATCGAGTTCATGGGACGCCGCGACACCCAGGTCAAGGTCCAGGGCCATCGAATCGAGCTCGCGGAAGTGGAGAGCGAACTCCTCCAATGCCCTGGAGTGCAGGCCGCCATTGCATCCGTTCAACGTGAATCGACACGCGATGCGGCGCGGCTCGTGGCGCACGTCGTGTTGAAGGACGGCGCCTCATTCGACGGCGCTGCCATCCAAACGAGCCTGTCGCAGGTCCTGCCGCGCTACATGGTGCCGACCTCGATTGCCGCGATACCAACGCTCCCCATCACGCTCAACGGCAAGCTCGACCGTGCGGCTCTGCCGCGCCTGGAAGAGGCTTCTTCGCCGCGCGCTGAACGCAGACAGTTGCCCCGTACGGACACCGAGTCCGCGCTCCTGGCGATCTGGCGGCGTGTGCTGGCCGCCGAAGAGATCGACCTGGCGGGTGACTTCTTCGAGATGGGCGGACAGTCCTTCGAGGCGGTGCGCATCACCGGACTGGTCCAGCAGGAACTGGGGCGCACCCTGACGCTGGGCACGATCTGGGAACAACGGAGCATCGAAGCCATCGCCTCCCTCCTGGATCACTGCGGCGCTGAGCCGGTGCGTCGCCGGGTCGTGCTCCGGGAGTCGGGAGGTCGGCCAGACCTGTTGCTCCTGCACCCCGCCGGCGGACAGGTCATGGCCTATCGGGGTCTGGCCGAGCGGCTCGATCGCCGGGTCACGGCCTTCGAGGCGGTGGGACTCAGAGGGGGCGAAGACGTGCCAAGCACCATCCCTGCCCTGGTGGGCCAGTACGTGAACGAACTGCTGCGCGACGCGGGACCGGTTCCCCGGCTCCTGGCGGGATGGTCGTCCGGTGCGATCCTCGCGTTCGAGGCGGCGCACCAACTGCTGGTCCGCGGCCACCCCGTCGATGGCGTCGTGCTGCTCGACTGTCCCGTGCCCCATCGCTGGGAGCAGGAGGTGAGCAGGGCAGAACTGCTGGCCTGGTTTCTCGAAGACCTTGCGTTGGATCTGCCCCAGGGCTACCTGCTTCCCGTCGATCGATTGCTCAGCGGTGTGCGCGACGATGCGCAGATGTTCGCGCGGCTCGGGGCGCAGCTTCGGGCGGACGGGTTGACGAGCGAACCCGACTGGGAGGCCCTGCTGCCGATCTTCCGGGTATTCGCGGCGGTGGTCCGCGGCACCCGCTGCTATCGACCCTCCATGCTGCCGGTCCGCCTGCTGGTGCTGCGCGCGAACACCGGGACCGTCAGCGAGTTCGCCTCCCACCCCTGCGCCGACCGCACGGACTGGGGCTGGGCCGCATTCAGCTCGCGTGGCACGCAATCCTCGTGGATCGGGGGCAGCCACCACACGCTGCTGACCGACGAGCAAGTCGGACCCACGGCACGACTCATCGAATCCTGGCTGGACGCCTGCAGATCATCCGCGGCCGATGCCGTTGCATCCAGGCGTTGAAAGGGATCAGCATGCACGAACTGTTGACACAAACGGTGCGTGCCGGTATCCGGCTGGAGCTTCAAGGCGACGAGTTGCAGGTCTCCGGTCCCGCCCATGCCCTGACACCGGAACTTCGTGCAGCCCTTCAAGCGAACAAGGCCGCCCTCATCGAAAACCTGCGGAGTCTGGCCGAACCATCGGCGCCCGATGCGTTGCCGGAACTCGTGGCCGATCCGGCGCATGCTGCCGAGCCATTCCCGTTGAGCGATGTCCAGCATGCGTATTGGGTGGGTCGGTACCATGCGGTGGAGAGCGGCCAAGTGGCGACCCATTTCTACTGCGAGCTGGACGCCGGCCAGGCGGACTGTGGACGGATCGAGCGCGCCCTGCAGCGGCTCATCGAGCGCCACGGCATGCTGCGCGCGGTGGTGGACGCCACGGGACTGCAGCGCGTCCTGGATTGGGTGCCCCCGTATTGCATCGACGTCGTCGATTGCAGCGGACGGACACCGCAGGAAGCGCAGGCGGCCGTCATGGCGACACGCGAGCGGATGTCGCACGAAGTCAGGCCGGCCAGTCAATGGCCGCTGTTCGGCGTGCACGCTACCCGCATGTCCGATGGCACACTCCGGCTGCACGTCAGCTTGGACATGCTGACCATGGACGCCTGGAGTATGTTCGTGCTGTTCAAGGAATGGCACGCGCTGTACACGGTGCCCGACGTCGAACTCCCATCCATCCGCGTCACGTACCGGGACTACCTGCTCGCCGAGCGCAAGCTGCTGGGCGGTCCACGCCATCAGCGTGCGCGGGACTACTGGCTGAATCGCATGGACCAGTTGCCGGCTGCGCCGGATCTGCCCGTCGTCAGCGAGCGCGTCGGCAGCCAGGCGCCGACGTTCTCGCGCCGGCGGTTCCGGATGGATGCGACACGCTGGTCCCGGGTCAGGGAGCGGGTGCGCCACTTCGGACTGACGCCCTCCGGCCTGCTGCTCGCAGCCTACGCGGAAGTCCTGACGCGATGGAGCGCCGCAGCGCACTACACGCTGAACCTGACCCTGTTCAATCGCCTGCCGCTGCACGAGGACGTGTTGCGCATGGTCGGAGACTTCACCTCACTGAGCATGCTCGAGGTGGATCACCGAGACCCGTCGACGGCGTTCATCGAGCGCGCGCAGGCGATGCAGCGCCAGCTGATGCAGGACCTCGAGCATCGCGAGTTCTCCGGTGTGCAGGTGCTGCGCGCGTGGACCCAGCGGCACAAGATGGGTCTGACGGCGGCGATGCCCGTTGTCTTCACCAGTGCCCTGGTGCTCAGCGCAAGCGAAGCGGGACAGGATGCGGCGCTGGTTGAGCGATTCGGTCCGATGGTGTATGGCGTGAGCCAGACGCCGCAGGTCTGGCTGGACAACCAGGTGATGGAAATCTCCGGGGACCTGGTCCTCAACTGGGACGCAGTGGATGCGATCTTCGAGCCGTGCGTGCTCGACGACATGTTCGCCGCCTACAGCGGCGTACTGAACAGACTTGCCGACAGCGACGAGGCGTGGACGGCGCGTTCGCTGATGGCTCCGGGGCCAAAGGAGGATGGCATCCCCGAAGACCCGCAATGCGCCGGGACAAGCAGTCCTGGTCGCCTGTTGCATGCCGGCTTGGTCGAGCATGCGGCACTCAGGCCCGAGGCCATCGCGGTCATCGCCCACGACCGCACGATGAGTTACCAGGAACTGCTGTCGGAGAGTCTGGCGGTGGCTCACTGGCTGCAGTCTCATGGCGTTCAAGCCGGGGTGCTGGTGGGCGTGGTCACGCGCAAGGGCTGGGAGCAGGTCGTCGCGGTGCTTGGCACGCTGCTTGCCGGTGCGGCCTACATGCCGGTGGACGCGAACCTGCCGATCGAGCGGCAGCGCGAGCTGATCGAAACGGGTCGCGTGACATGTCTGCTGACCCAGGTGGACAGCAACCCGGTACCACGTAATCTCGGCGTGGCCAAGGAACTGGCCGTGCTGGAGATCGTCGCTGCGGCGCTGCCCGCTGCGATCGACCCCGGGGCGGTGCGACTCCTCGGCGCACCCCGGAACCTGGCCTACGTGATGTTCACCTCCGGTTCCACGGGTCAGCCCAAGGGCGTCATGATCACGCACGCGGCCGCCAGCAGAACCATTGATGCCGTGAATCAGTTGCTTCGATTGGAGCCGAAGGACCGGATTCTCAGCGTGTCGTCGCTGAGCTTCGATCTCTCGGTCTATGACATCTTCGGGGCGCTGGCGGCCGGTGCGGCCGTGGTCCTGCCGGATCCGGTGCGTCGGCTCGATGCGACCCACTGGGCCGATCTCATCGGGGACCATGGGGTGACGATCTGGAACTCCGCACCCCAACTCATGTGCATGCTGGTGGATGTCCGCGAGGGCAGGGCATGGGTCGCCGAAGGAACGTTGCGCGCGGTCCTGCTGAGTGGCGACTGGATTCCGGTCGATCTTCCGGCGCGCATCCGGGCGTGCTATCCGCAGGCGATGGTGACGGGTCTCGGCGGTGCCACGGAGGTGGCGATCTGGTCGATCTGGTACCCGATTGGGGCGCTGTCCCCGCACTGGACCAGTATTCCTTATGGTCGTTCGATGCCGGGACAGTGCGTCGAGGTCGTCAACGACCGCTTCGAGCGATGTCCCCGTTACGTCCGCGGACGCATCGTGATCAGCGGCGATGGGCTCGCCCTGGGCTACTGGGAGAACCCCGAACGCACGGCAGAGCGGTTCGTGACGTCGCCATCGGGTCAGCGCTGCTACGAGACCGGCGACCTCGGGCGCTACTTGCCGGACGGAACGATCGAGTTCCTGGGGCGCTCGGACGAGCAGGTGAAGATCCGGGGCCACCGGGTTGAACCAGGGGAGATCGCGGCCGTGCTTCGCCAGCATCCCGGAGTGCTGGCGGCTGCGGTGCTGGTGACGGGCGATCGTGCCCATCGCCAGCTCGTGGCCTATATACAGCCCGACAAGGGCCACCTCTCGTCATTGGGAACGGTGCTTCGCTCGGACCCGATGCCATCGCTTGCACACCGGCTGAGCGAGGGTCTGGGCACGTGCACCCTGCGACCGGCCGACGCCACGCTCAGGATCGCCTGGGACCGGCTGGACGACTACTACCTCGCAGCGGTTGTGCTGGCCTTTGGGCGCCTCGGGTTTCTCGGCCGGTCCTCGGGGCGAGTGACCCCGTCCGACCTACTTCAACGGGGTGTCGTGGGCCGTTACGAGCGTTGGTTGCAGCGGGCCTTCGATGCGCTCCATGAAGCCGGACTTCTGCGCGAGGTCGGCACCCGCGTCTACGAAGCCACCGATGCCTGGGACGCGCCAGACCTGGGATCCTTGTCGAAGGAAGTGCGTGAACTGCTCCAATCGGTGTTCGACTTCAGTGCGCAAGACAGTGCGTGGTTCACCGATGCGGTGGAGCGACTGTCCGACATCCTGACCGAGCATCTGCATTCAGCGGAGATCTACACGGCAGACGCGACGGCCCGCGTCTACCAGAAACTTTTCCCGGACAACCACCAGCAGCTCGCCCGGGTGTGCGAAGTCCTGCTCGGATGCCGGCGCAAGACCGGGGCGGCCATCCTGGAGGTGGGTGCCGGCCTCGGATCGGCGACCCGGCACGTGCTGAACGTGATCCCGCCCGATACACGCTACGTATTCACGGACATCTCGGAGTTCTTTCTTCGCCGGGCCGCTGAGCTCTTCGGTGAGCAGCACCGGGGGTTGGCGTTCGCGCGCTACGACGTTGACGTGCTCCCCGAGTTCCAGGGCATCCAGCGGAATTCGTTCGACTTGGTGCTGGCGTCGAGCATGCTGCACGACGTCAAGGACGTTGCGCTGGCTCTGGAGCATCTGATCGCCCTGCTGAAACCGGGCGGACAACTCGTCATTTTGGAAGAGACCCGGTTCTTCCGATCGTTCGATCTGCACATGGGCCTGCAGCAGGGCTTTGACGGATTTACCGACACCGGCCTGCGGCACAAGCACTGCCTGCTGAGCCGAACGCAATGGGAGCAGGCGATGCGCGCCGCGGGCTTCGTGGACGTCATGGCGGTACAGGCACCCGGCGCGGCCATCGAGTTCCTCGGATTTGGCGTCATCGTCGCCACGGCGCCCGAGCAGGCGCTTGTCCTGGACCGCTCTGCGGTGAAGGAGTACCTGGCTTCCCGGCTGCCCGACTACATGGTTGCGCAGCACGTCGTTCATCTGCAGCGCCTGCCCGTGACCCAGAATGGCAAGATCGACTACAAGATGCTGCCACCCGTGCCTGCGGCGACGACCGAGCACACGGAGCGGGTGGCGCCGCGCTCCGAACTCGAGGTGCACCTGCACGCGATCTGGCAGCGTGTGCTGCGGACTTCCGCGCTCGGGATCACCGACAACTTCTTCGAGCTCGGCGGCGATTCACTGATCGCCACGCAGATGGTGCGCGAGATCCGCGAGACGTTCGGAGTCGATCTCGAAATCCACGAGTTTCTGCTGAATGCGTCGATCCAGGCCCTGGCGACTCTCCTGGAAGCCAAGCGCAATGCCGGCTCCACAGGGGAGACCGTGCCCGCGGTGGACGTTTTCCCTGCGCTGGCCGACGGGACGGCCGATGCCGACCTGCCGCAGCTGATGGCGCAGCTCCCTTCGGCGTCGGCGCTGAGCCGATCGGACATTGCGAGCGCGGTCTCTCAGGTGCTCCTGACGGGAAGCAGCGGATGGGTGGGGGCCTATGTGTTGGCAGACCTGCTGGAGAATGCCGCAGTGACGGTCGTCTGTCCGGTTCGGGCGCGGTCCGACGCGGATGCACATCAGCGTGTCGTGCACAACCTCGGGCGGTACGGCTTGCATCGGGCACTGGAGCAGGTGGACCGCATCCGGGCCGTCGCCGCGGACCTCAGCAGACCGCAGTTCGGGGTGTCGGACGCGTGCTGGTCCGCATGGTGTCAGGAAATCGAACGCATCGTTCACGTCGCAGCAAGCGTCGACATCAAAGGCGACTACGCCGGCATGCGGGACGTCAACGCCGTTCCTTGCCTGGATCTCGTCCGATTGGCCTCGACGGGGCGTCTCAAGCCCATCGTCTTCGCCTCGACCCTGGGCGTTTGCATCCGGCGTGGCGTCCATGGATTCGCGGTTCGACCCGGGCGGGACCTCGGCGGCTCATCGTCCGGTCTCGTCATGGGCTACGCACAGAGCAAATGGGTCGCGGAGCAGTTGCTGTGGCGCGCGCGTGAACTGAAGGTGCCCGTCGAGCTGATCCGTATCCCGCACATCGTTCCGGCGGTGGGCAGCCCTTGCTGGAAGACCAACACGATTCTGGGCAGCGTGCTACGGGTCGCATTGACCATTTCCGTCGATCCGATCTGGGCGGACTCCCACGTGGACGCCCTGCCGGTCGATAGAGTGGCCCGGGCCCTGAGTCTCGCGGCCTTGGCTGCCCGGCCGAGCAGCACGGTCCGGCACCTGCGTGCCGACGCGGTGCAGAGCTTGCCCGAAGTGATCCAACGGGTGCGCCAAGGCGCGCTGGCGACGACCGCAGCGCGCGTGGAATTGGATCGGTGGTTGGCGACGACGTGGCAGACGGTGCGAGGCCGGCACGATCCTGACGCAGTGATCCTGTCCCGCTTGCTTGCGCCCACGGATGCCGGTGTGTTGCTCCAGGCCATGTTCGGTCCGGACCGGGTTGACGTGGAAGCAGGCAGTGGCAGCGGTGCGCCCGCGAAGAAAGGGTCCGGACCGGACTACTGGCTGTACTACGGCCGGCAGTGCGCAGGCAAACGGGTCGATGGATGAAACGTGCTCTCTAATTCTCTCTGAAACGAAAGGAATGCAAATGAACGATCGGGAAAAGACGCTCCGGGCGGTGGTGGTCCTGGGCTGGGTGCAAATGTGCATGGTCATGGTGGCGATGTTCATCATCGACCTGTCGCGCAGCGCGATTGGCGAGGACTTCAGCAATTGGGCTGGGGACATGAGTTATGGGGGACTGCTCGTGATGACCGGGGTCTTCACGCTGTACTTCTTCATGCCCATGTTCGCCCTGGTCGTGCGCGCGCGCTGGTTCCGATGCGTGATTGCAGGCGTGACGATCATGGCCACGCTGTTCTTCGTCGCTCACGAGATTGCCCACCTGCTGACGGGCGACATGCCTTTCGGCATGCGCCATGCGCTGGACTTCAGTCACCACCTGCTCGGTATCTGGGTGACCACCGCTGCGATTCAGTGGGCGCGCATCGATGCACCCGCCGCCATGGCGCTTTCCGCGATCAAACCCGCGTAACAAACAGGATCAAAAACATGAATCATTTCAAGACGCTCAGCCAATATGTTCTCGCACTGTTGCTGGCGGCCGGCCCGCTTCAGGCTCTGGCGCACAGTTCGACTGACGGTGGCCGTTTTCTCGCGGGCCTTGTTCATCCGGTGGAGGGCGCTGATCACCTGTTGGCCATGGTTGCAGTGGGCATCGTGAGTTCCTTGATGGGCAGACGGCATATCTTTCTGGTGCCGGCCAGTTTCGTGGCAATGATGGTGTTCGGTGCATTCGCAGGTTTTTTGCAATGGTCTTTCCCAGGCGCAGACCTCTGGATCGCGTTGTCGGTCCTGGGGTTGGGGATCTGCATCACGATTCTGGCGAAGCGGGTGCCTTGCGTCCTTATCTACATGGCGGTGGCCCTGTTCGGCATGTCTCACGGCTATGCGCATGGCTTGGGGATGCCCAATTCCGCCAGCCCTGCGTTTTACTCGTTTGGCTTTATCACTACTACGTCCTTGTTGCACCTGTTTGGGGTCGGAATCGGCGAACTCTGCATCCGACAGGACGTGCTGACTCGGTGGCTTCGGATGGGTGGTGGCGCGATGTCTCTCGCGGGAGTTTGGTACACCCTGCAGGCCATTTTGGACATGTTCTGAGCACAAACGGCATTCGATATGACAACACTCAATCCAATGCAGCGCCTCACGCTGCACCTCGGCCTCTGGGCGGCCCGCCATCCCTGGTTGGCCATCGGCGTGGTCACATTGCTGACCGCCATCTTCTGCGTGGGGCTGGGCACACTGCGTGTCGACGCTTCCAACAACGCGATGTTCGGCCACAACGACAATGCCCAGATTGACTACGAAGCCTTCCAGAAGGAATTCGGGCGCGAGGATGCCGTGGTCGTTGCGATTCGGTCACCGCGCATCTTCACCTCGGAATTCATGGTGCGTCTGCGTGCGCTGCACGAGCAGCTGGAGGCAAAGGTACCGTGGGTCGAAGAAGTGACCAGTCTGGCCAACGTGACCTATGTCGATTCGGCCGACGGGACCGTGCGCACGAGCAAACTGGGCGACCGTTGGCCAGATCAGGGCGCGTTGCCGGAGGCGATTCGGAATGATCTGCTGAAGAGCTCCCTGTATCGGCGGACCTTGCTCTCTCCCGATGGTGGTACGACGCTGCTGATCGTGCGTCCCCAGACCTTCGTCACTCCGGCTGCACTGGAGGCGGCCGCGGCGTCCGGGCAGTCGGGGGGGAACGCGTTGCAGCACCTCGGTCAGTCGATCCGGGCGTGGCACGATCGATTGGATGCCAACCTGGGAGCGGGTGCCGCGGCGAAGCCGGTGCCGGCCCTGAGCGCAAAGGGGGGGCCGACGCCCGCTCAGCCAACGGACGCAACGGTCGAGGATATCGACCTTCGGTCACTTCAGGCGACCGGCTCCGCGCCGGTGCGATTGCCCGGCAGCAAGCTGGTCGAGTTCAACGATGCCGTTCGACGAATCGCCGACGAATTCCGGCAAGAAGAAATGGAGATCCACATTTCGGGTGGTCCTGTCATCGACGAGGCCCATGAGACGTCCGTCCACCAAGACCTGGGACTCATGACGGGCCTGTCGCTCGCCGTGGTCGTCGTTGCGCTGATGCTCCAACTGCGCAGCACCGTTGGCGTCTTGGTGCCGGTGTTGGTCGTCGGCATGTCGCTGCTGGCAACTCTCGGCGCGATGGGCTGGATTGGCTTTCCGATTACGGTGGTCAGTCAGGCGCTCCCGCCAATCATGTTGACGATGGGTGTACTGAGCTCGATCCACATGCTCACCACCTATCTGCAAGATCCCGAACCGGACTTCGAACAAGCCGTTCGAAACATGTTCCACCATTGCGGTGATCCGGTCGTCTATACGGTCCTCACGGACGTGCTTGCCTTCCTTGCGTTCTCGATCGCGCGCCTGGAGCCGATTGCCGAGTTCGGTCTGATGGCCGCTTTCGGTTCCATGATCGGACTGGTCTACACCCTGCTTTTGCTGCCCGCATTGTTGCGCATCGGAAGGATCAAGCATGATCCCACGCACAAGAACATAGTGTTCTTCGGATGGCTGTCGAACATCGTGACCCCGGTCGGCCTGTACTGTCACCGCCACTACCGTGCGGTACTCCTCGCCACGGTGCTGCTCATCGGATTGATGATTCCCGGGATCTGGCGCATCCAGTATGCCCATGACGTGCTGACCTGGTTTCAGCCGGAGCACGTGTTGAGGCGGGACACGATGGCCATTGATGCGCAGATGCAGTCATCCATACCGCTGGAGATCGTGATCGATACCCGGAAGGACGAAGGCATCTTGACGCCGGAGTTCATGCTGGGTCTGCGGTCGCTACAGGACTACGCCGCCAGCTTGTCCAACGAACACCTGCAGATCGGAAGCACGAATTCGATCGTCGACTCCATCCAGCGGGTGCACCAAGTGCTGACGGGTGGAAGTGGCGACGCGCTCCCGGGGACACGGGAGTTGCTGCACCAGGAACTGCTGCTGTTCGAGGGCGGTGGCGCCAAGGAGATCAAGCGACTCACCGATCGACGGTACTCGAAGGCGCGCGTGACGGTACGGATGGCCTGGGCTGACGCGCATGCTTTCATCGGGCTCGACGACAAGTTCAGGACAAAGGTCGTCGAACTGTTCGGCAAGGATGTCAGGACCACGGTGACCGGCGTGGCCTACATGCAGTCGATCGGTGCCCTGGACGTGATCGACAGCATGTGGAGTAGTTACCTGCTGTCGGCGCTGCTCATCGCGGGCATGTTGTTCGTCGTGCTGCGCGAGTTCAAGATCAGTTTGGCCAGCATCGTCCCGAACTTTCTGCCGGTCTGGATATCGCTCGGCGTTATGGGCTATCTGGGGTTGCCCGTTGACATGTTCATGGTTCTGTTGGGGGGTATCGCGCTGGCCGTCTCCGTTGACGACACGGTCCACTTCATGCACACCGTCATGAGGCATAGGCGGACCGAAGGTGTCGAAATCGAGGCGGCGGTTCGCACCACGCTCAAGGAAGTGGGAGCCCCCCTGGTGATTGCCAGCATGGTGACGGCGTGCGCGTTTTTCACGTTTTCCTTCTCCTCGATCATTCCGCTGTCCAGGTTCGGTGTGATCCTGAGCAGCACGCTCGTGATCGCGCTACTGCTCGACGTGGTGGTGAGTCCGGCCCTCGTCACCGGCATTGCGCGCCTGGAGGCCCGGCGCATGGATAAGTTCAACAAGACCAAGGTGGCATCATGAAAGGAAATCTTCTCAAGCACGCTGTATTCCTGTTGGTCCTGGCGTGGACGGGCTTGGCTTGGTCCGATCCTGATGCTGCCACCGCCGATGCGGTGATGGCATCGGTGCGGGCCCGCTACAAGGGGGACACGTGGGCCATGTCCAGTAGCGTGACCTTGATCGACAAGAACAGCAGTCGCATGCAGCGCAAGGTGCGCTCGATCAGCAAGAAGGTTGGCGAAGACCTCAAGTCGTTGACGGTCGTCCTGGAACCCAGCCGCTTGTCCGGCACCGCATTCCTTTCCTACGACTGGAGTGAATCCTCGCGGGAGGACGAGGCATGGCTCTATCTGCCGGATCTGGGCAAGGTGACGCGACTGGCAACCGGCAGTCGGGCCGACTATTTTCTTGGCAGCGATTTCACGTACGGCGATCTGGAGGAAATCAAGACCGACCTCTTCGACTTCTCCTTCGTGACATCGTCGCCGGCGCCAGACGGACAGTGGCTGATTCAGGCCGAGCCCCGAAAGGCGATACACGGCAAGGTCGTCGATCGCACCGGCTATCAGCGGATCTGGTACTGGGTCGACAAGGAGCGTCGGATGGTGGTCAGGGCCAAGTATTGGTTGCGGGATCCGGGCTGGGTGAAGTACTACACCACCTCGGATATCCAGCAGCAAGCGGGGGTCTGGATTCCGCGAGAGGAGCGCATGGTGCTGACCCAACAGGGTGTGCTTGTACACGCGACGACGCTGAGCGTCGAAGACATCCAGATCAATCCCCGAGTGGACGACGCCTCCTTGTCCCCGCAAGCCCTCGGTCGGAGCAGCAAGTGACCCTTGTCGTGCGACTGTTCCTGCTTTGTCTGAGCGGATGTTGCGGGTTCGCCGTCCGGGCGCAGACGGACCCGGAAGCCGATTTTCCGACGCTGCCCTCCGAACCGGCGCCGGTGCACCGTGCCGCTGAAAAAGAGGAGGCTGGCGTTCGGTGGAAGGGTGAACTGGGCGGGCGCCTCCAGTACGCGATGAAGGACCAACTCAAGGACTATGCCTTTCGACGACAGTCCTCGACACTCAGCTCTGCGCGTGCCTCGTTGTACCTCCAAGGGGAGACTTTGCCAGGGCAGCAGGCGCAGGTCTTCATCAGCGGACGGGCCACCCAGGAGATGGTCAACGGCGATACGAACCGGTATGCCGAAGGCGACTTGGAGCAGGTCTACGTCGATTTCGCTCGGCGGGGCGCCTGGCGATTGAAGGTTGGACGTCAGTTGATTGCACTGGGCGTGTCAGACTACTTCCAAGTGCTGGACATGGTGAATCCGCGCGATGAGCGCACACTGGGTCTTGCGGATCTCAAGGAATCCCGGATCCCGGTCTTCGCGACCCGACTGGGGTACGAAGGCGATCGCAGCGGCTGGGAACTGATCGTCAAGTCCGAATTTCGACCGCATCGCTATGGGCGCCCGCAGTCGGATTTCGACCCATTCATCGCCATCGGTGGCGGCCAGCAGCTTGCACGGAGCGAGCAGCCGCGGCTGTCCGTGCGGCCGGACGTGGTGCTTCATGCTTACTCGGCGCAGTCCTGGGGCGACGTGCATGCCGTCGCCGGGACCCTGCACGATTCGACGCCGATGCCCGTGGGCTACGGCCAGGGCGGCTTCGTGACGGCGCATCAGCGATCTTCGATACTGGGTGTCGGGGCGAGCGCAACGCGTGGCGATTGGGTGTTCAAGGCTGAACTGGCGCGGCGCACACGCACGAGACAGATGCGTGCGGATCTGGCGGAGCAGATCACGCGCCCGACCCCCGTGGTCAGCGAGATCCGGGGCCAGACCGATGCACTGATCGGGGTCCGTTACACCGGGATACCTGGATTCACGGCGGGTGCGGAGATTCTCGGCCAGTTTACCCAAGGGGATGCCGGCCTGTTGGCCGATCCCAAACGGCGTCAGATGGCCGTGATCAACCTGGAGTGGTCGGCGCTGAACGATACCTTGACAGTCGGTCTCTTGGCCGGGCGTTGGTGGGACGGGGGACAACTCTTTCGCGCGATGACGACCTACGACTGGACCGACCACTGGCGGGTCGGAATCGGCGCCATCCTGTACCAGGGCGGCGGCGCCCGCTCACCGGTGCGGCCCTATGCGGCGAACGACCGGATCGTGACCACGGTCACCTATTCCTTTTGAGCGTGGCACATGACGAGCGAACGCAATGCATACGATGTCATCGTGGTCGGGGCCGGCGCCAGTGGGGCTGTGATGGCGGCCCGTTTGAGCGAAGACCCGTCCCGCCATGTCCTGCTGATCGAAGCCGGTCGGGACTTCCCGAGCGAGCAGGACCTGCCCGAGGCGCTGTGCGATCCCAACGAACTGGTGGCCGACGGATACAACTGGCACATTGCGGCCAAGATCCGGGAGTCCGGGCTGCTCGGCACGCTGAAGGTCGCAGGCTCCACTTGGCTGCATGCCCGACCCGGCGACCAAGCGCGGATGGTGCAGTCGTCCCTCTCCGGGGGCATGAGTTCGGCGCTGAGTGGCGTGACGACGTTCGACTACAACGTCGGCAAAGTGGTCGGCGGTTCGACGGCCGTCAACGGTGCGCTGGCCCTGCGGGGGACGCCCGAGGACTACGACGAGTGGGGCGCTTACAGCCAGGGACGATGGAGTGGTGCGCGCGCACTGCGGGCTTTCGACCGGATGGAGGCAGCGCAGGCACACCGGGTCGATCCCGCTGCCCCGGTTCCCATCCGGCCCGAGCGCCCCGAGGAATTGTCAACAGTACAGGCTGCGTTCCGGGTCGCCTGCGAACAGGCCGGCTTTCCGATGCTGGGCGGGATGCCGCCGTCTGGGCGTGTGCGGGGGCTGGCCCTCGTGCGCAAGTCGGTTCGGGAGGGGCGTCGCGTGTCAACTGCCAGCAGTTATCTGGCGATGGCCCGTGGCCGTCCGAATCTGACCATCCTCGCCGACGCACACGTTGACCGACTGGGCTGGACGGGGCGGACCCGTTGCTCAAGCGCAGAGGTTCTCGTTCGCGGAACCCGCCGTGCGTTCGGCGCGGGCCACGTGATCCTGTGTGCCGGCGCCCTCAACACACCGGCGATCCTGATGCGTTCCGGCGTCGGGGATCCACGCACGATCGAGCGGGCTGGCGTGCCCGTGCACCTGCCGTTGCCAGGTGTCGGTGCCCATCTCGTCGATCACGCCGTCGTCGGCCTGTGGGCTGTCCCCAAACCAACGTCGAGCCGACTCGGCGAGCCCACCCATCAGGCGTACCTGCGCCTCGATGGCGAGGATCGTGCAGACCTGCACCTGTACATGCTCGGGGGGATTCGCACCAGCAGCTTTCCGATGCTGCACACCGCATTGGGATCGGCCATCGGGATCGCCATCGCGCCTTGTCTCATGAAGCCTCGCTCAGAGGGGTATGTGCGCATCCTCTGCGCTGACCCTTTGGCGTCGCCCGAAGTCTTGGTGAACTGCCTGGGCGATCCCCACGACCGACGACTCATCCGGGAAGGAGTCCGACAGGCTTGGTCCCTGATGCAGTCGGCGCCTATGCGCTCCCATCTGGTGCGGGTGCTTGCTTGGAACGATCTGCTGGTCTCTTGCGACACGTCTCTGGACCGCGCCATCTCGACCTTCGTGCGACCCGGCTGGCATGCCGTCGGGACGGCTCGAATGGGCGTGTCGTCAGATCCCGGTGCGGTAGTCGGCGCATCGGGACGGGTGCATGGCACGGACAATCTCTGGGTGGTTGACGCATCGATCATGCCGACGATCCCCAGCGTACCGCCTGCATTGAGCTGCATGATGCTGGCCGAAGAGATTTCCCGAGAGTTCGTCCAAGAGGGATCTCCGTGAGGCAAGCATACGAACGACATGCAGCACGGCGGTCGATGCTGCGTATTCTCCGCCCGGGATCGGGTACCCGGCTGATCTGTTTTCCAAACGCCGGAGCCGGGGCTTCGATCTTCCGACGGTGGCTACCGTTGGTACCGGGCGAGATGGAACTGTGCTCGGTCCAGTTGCCCGGACGGGAAGACCGGTGGTCAGAACCGTGCATCCTGACCTTGCATGAAGCAGCCGCGATGGTCGCAACTGAGTTGCTTGAAGTGAGCAGCAGGCGGACCGTGTTGTTCGGACATAGTATGGGTGCGATTTTGGCCTATGAAGTCGCTTGCGCGATAGAGATGCGCAGCGACGGCTTATCGATGCTCGTGGTCTCCGGCCACGATGCACCGCATGTTCCGCCCCCATCTCAGCGGTGTCGGCATGATGCGCCGGAGGAAGTGTTCATTGCAGACCTGCGTCGCTTGGACGGGACGCCCCCGGAGCTTCTGGCAGATCCATCCTTCCGGATAACGTACCTGAAAACGCTGAGAGGAGACTATGCGATGCTCGATCGCTACAGATGGTCGCCACGTCAAGCACTCCTTGTCCCTATCCTGGTTTATTCTGGAAATATGGATCGCGAGGTGTCCAAAGAAGGACTCGGGGCCTGGGATCGACTCACCAGCAATGTTTCTGCCGTGTGCTGGTTTCCCGGGGGGCATTTCTATCTGTTTGAGCAACATTGGCAGCAGGTGATTCGGACGCTGGTGGCCGATATGGATCGGTTGGGCAATGCACACGCCCGCTGCGTGGGGCGTCTCACTGCGGACAGCGCAGGGACCGCACGTCGGGGACGAGCGTCAGAAGGCCCGCCACGGCCATGAAGAATCCAACCCACGGCGGCGCGCGCAGACCCAGACCGGCGCTGATGCACAGGCCACCGAGGAACGTGCCGAGAACGATTCCCAACGTGATGACCGACGTATGCAGGGTATTCACCAGGGGGCGCCCATTGGCGGTTCGCATCACACGGGACACCATGGCGGGATTCATCGTCACGCCGACCAGGCCAATGCCGACCAGGGCCAGTGCGGAAACCGCCTTGCTGTGGGTGAATGCACCAAACAGCGCCAGGAACATGGCGAGAAAAACCAGCCCGATGGACAGGGTTGGAATCGTATGGCGATCAGCCAGCTTTCCGACCACGGTATTGCCGATAACGGTCGCCAAGCCATAAATGAACAACAGCAGCGCGACAGCTCCGTCACCGTACCCCGTCACGTTCCTGAGAATGGGCGTGAAGTAGCTGAAGGCGGCAAAGGTAGCGCCGATGATCAGCAGGCTGGTGGAGAAGACGGCCCACAGCTTCGGGTTCTTCAGGGCTGCGAGTTCCCCCTTCAAACTGATGGCTGCGTTCCGGGGGACGGACGGCACCCAGCCGATACTCGCCAGACAGGCCAGGGTGGCCAAGCCCGTGACGAGCCAGAAACTCTCGCGCCAGCCAAAATGCGTGCCGATCAGGTTGGCGATCGGCAGTCCCAGGACGGTTCCCACCATGATTCCTGCCAAAACGACGGAAGTGGCCCATCCCCGTCGGTGCTCCGCAACCAGATCGATGCATATCGCCAACGCAACGCCAAAGAAGGCTCCCGATGCCGACCCGGTAATCAGTCTCGCCACCACGAGCATGCGATAGGACCCGGCGAGCGCCCCCATCGCCTCGCCCGCAATGAAAATCAGATACAGGGTGAGGAGCGCTGTTTTGGGCGGGGTTTTCAGCAGCCCGATGGCGAGCAGGGGACCGCCAACGGCCATGGCGAAGGCGTACAGGGAGACGAGATAGCCGACTTGCGGGATGCTGACTCCGAGGTCGTCGGCCATGACCGGCATCATCCCGGAGACTTGGAACTCACTCGTCACCAAGGCGAAGATGCCGAAACCAAGGAGGTAGACCGGGATGGGGAGCGGCTCGGTGCGCTGAACGGGGGTCATCTGTTTCCTCCTTGGGTGTGGGCAACCGGAAGGGCCACCCGAACGCCTTGGCCAGCGCTTGGGCGGGCGCCCCGGTTCCTGGCTCCATGGGAGCGACCAGGCATTCTGCCGCAGGGGGAATACCCCCATCGGCTCAGGGCCCAAACAGATCCAGCAAAAATCCCCGCACCGCCTGCCGCGCTGCGCGCGCATTCAGCACCGTGTGCGGTGCGCCGGGCAGGAGCAGCACGCCGGCGTCGGGATGGTCCTTGAAGGCTTTCGCGCAATGCCCCTGCGCCAAGGGGTTTCCCAGCCAGGCGTTTGCGGAGGAAAAGAAGGGATCCGCTGCGCTGATGACGTTCAGCACCGGCTGCCCTGGCAGGACGGCGGTCTGCGGACTCTCGACGAAGTAGTTGTCTTCGCAGCTCCAGGAGAAAATCATCCGCCCGATGAACTCGCTTCCTCCATGGCGGGCCACCGCGACGGCCCCCTCACTCGTCCCCGCGAGAACCAGACGGCGGGTATCTGCCCACGGCAGGTTTTGCAGGGCCGCAAGCCCCAGGCCGATTTCGGAACTGCGCAGCGCGTGAATCCTTTCGTAGACCGCCTTGCTCACGGGTGATTTGTAGGTCACGCGGTCGGCCAGTGCAAAGGAATCCGGCGCCAGGCTGGCAATTCCTAGGCTGCCCAGCCATTGCTGCCATTCGGCAATCGCCTTGGACCCCAGACCGGACGAGCCATGCAGGAACAGCACCACCGGTACTTTCCTGGCCTGCGCCACCGCCGGAGCGTCCTTCAACGGCCCTGCGTAGAGCACGCCCCCCGTGGCCTGGGCGGGAAGGACCAGCTGCGCCCCGGCAAGCACGCCGCGTGCAGAGGCCTCGGTATGCAGCGTGGCGCTGCCCGTGACTTCAGCGGCCTGCGCCCCGGCCCATAGTGGATGGACGGACAGCAGTGTGGCAAGAAATAGGGCAATGCCGGTTTGCATGGTGAAATTCCTCGGGGTCGCACAGCCAGAATCTGACCTGCGCGCAGTCTGCATTGGCGTCGGCAGGCGCGTCAAGCCCATCCTGCTCGGCGCGCGGCACGCGCAAGGAGAAAAGCGCTGCAACGCGAATCACAGCCGGCTACCAGTGGATACTTTTGCCCCCTTGCCCTACAGTCATTGCTGACCGCAGCAGCATTGTCTGCGGCCGTTCCAGACCCGCGCGGCAGACGCCGGCGGTTGTTTTTCAACCAAGGAAGCAGCATGGCAAAAAACCCCAAGACCACCGTCCCCGGCATCGACATCGACATCGGCATCAGCACGCAGGACCGCGCCGCCATTGCGCAGGGGCTCTCGCGCCTGCTGGCCGACACCTACACCCTGTATCTGACCACGCACAACTTCCATTGGAACGTGACCGGCCCGATGTTCAACACGCTGCACAGCATGTTCATGGCGCAGTACACCGAACTGTGGAACGCGGTGGACCCGGTGGCCGAGCGCATCCGCTCGTTGGGCCATGTGGCGCCGGGTTCGTATGCCGAATTCGGCCAGCTCGCGAGCGTGCCCGATGCACCGGCCAAGCCGCCCAGGGCGCTGGACATGGTGCGCGTGCTGGTCCAGGGCCACGAGGCCGTGGCCCGCACTGCGCGCGGCCTGTTCCCGCTGGCCGACAAGGCGGGCGACGAACCCACGGCCGACCTGCTGACCCAGCGCCTCGCGGTGCACGAGCAAACGGCGTGGATGCTGCGCTCGCTGCTCGAGGAATGATCCGCGCCCGGGCCCCCATGCAGCGCATCCGGGGCCGCGCGCAGCAAACGGAGCGCTGACCATGGCCAAACCCGCTTTCGCTGAGCGTGCCGGCGAGGTCGAAATCAAGCTCGCGCTGCCCGCGCGCTGGGCGGCCGACCCAGCGGCCCTGGTGGCCCGGATCGCCGCCGTGCCCGCGCTGGCGCGCCGCAAGGCGACGCAGCAGGCGGTGC
>NZ_AFAL01000692.1 GCF_000193225.1 Verminephrobacter aporrectodeae subsp. tuberculatae At4
CTCCGTGCCGGCGCCGACGATCCCGCGCGGCCGCCCGTACTTGAAGCTGCGCGCGACGCAGCGCACCCCCTGCGCGAGCAGCGCCGAGGCCAGCGTGTCGCCCGGGTGCCCGGTGTAGTCGCGGCCGTCGAAGCAAAACCGTATCTGGCGCGTGGTGTCGATGCGCGCGCCTGCCTGCCGGACCCGGGTGCCGCTCATGCTGCCTCCCGGGCCATGTCCGCGAGAAACAGCGCCCGGCCCTCGGCCAGCGTCCAGCTCCCGGCCACCTCGTACGTGGCGGTGTGGCGCTTGACGACGAACAGCTTGCGGCAGGCCACCGTGTGCTGCCATTGCTCCCAGAACCAGCCCTTGGTGTTGCGGCGCATGAAGAGATAGTCGCCCCAGGTGGCGTCGTCCACCGCATCGGGCTGCTGCGGGCGCGCGATGAAGGCCTCGCCGGCGTGGCTGAACTCCTGCTCGTCGCGCGCCGCGCCGCAATGGGGGCAATGCAATAAAAACATGTCAATGCGCGACGCCTGCGGCGCCGTGCTCATCGATCAGATGGCCGGTATGGAAACGGTCGAGCGCAAACGCCTGCGCCAGCGGATGCGGGCGCTCGTGCGCCAACAGATGGGCAAACACGTGGCCCGAACCCGGCGTGGCCTTGAAGCCGCCCGTGCCCCAGCCGCAGTTGAAGTACAGGCCCTGCACCGCGGTCGCGGAAATGATCGGGCAGGCGTCCGGCGTCACGTCCACGATCCCGCCCCACTGGCGGTTCATGCGCACGCGCGAGAACTGGGGAAACAGCTCGACGATCGCCGCCGCCGTGTGCTCTATCACCAGCGGGCTGCCGCGCTGGCCGTAGCCCAGGTAGCTGTCGATGCCGGCGCCGATCACCAGCTCGCCCTTGTCCGACTGGCTCAGATAGCCGTGCACGGCGTTCGACATGACCACGCAGTCGAGCACGCGCTGCATCGACTCCGAGACAAAGGCCTGCAACGGATGGCTCTCCAGCGGCATGCGCAGCCCGGCCATGCGCGCGAGCACCGAGGAATGCCCGGCGGCGACGCAGCCCACACGCCCGGCCCGGACCATGCCCAGGCTGGTTTGCAGCCCGCAGACGCGCCCGCCCTGAATGTCCATGCCCGTGACCTCGCAGCCCTCGATCAGGTCCACCCCCAGGCGGCTCGCGGCCCGTGCGAAGCCGCGCGCGACCGCGTCATGGTGCGCCACGCCGGCGCGCGGCTGCCAGCTGGCGCCGAGCACCGGGTAGCGGCGGCTGTGGCTGCAATCGAGCTGCGGTATTTTCTCCTGCACCTCGCGCGCGCTGAGCACGTGCGCGTCGATCCCCTGCAACGCATTGGCGTTCACCCGGCGCTCGATGTCGCGCATGTCCTGCAAGGTATGCCCCAGATTGAACACGCCGCGCTGGCTGAACATCACGTTGAAATTCAGCTCCTGGCTCAGCCCCTCCCACAGCTTCAGGGAGTGTTCATAGAGCTGCGCCGCCTCGTCCCACAGATAGTTCGAGCGCACGATGGTGGTGTTGCGCGCCGTATTCCCCCCGCCCAGATAGCCCTTCTCCAGCACCGCGATGCGCCCCACCTGCGGATGGTTCTTGGCCAGGTAGTAGGCAGTCGCCAGCCCATGCCCGCCGCCGCCGACGATCACCACGTCGTAAGCCGACCCGAGCGCCACCCGCTCCCAGGCCGGCTCCCAGGTCTGGTGGTTCCTGAAGCCGTGCCTGAGCAAACTCCAGACAGAATAGTTTTGGCCGCGCATGGGTTTTCGTGGGGGGATGCTTCAAGGAGCCGCAGCGAATTGTTCGCCGTCCCCCGCGCGCGGGCTTGCGTCGGCTGGACGCACAGTTGTCCAAATTCGACATGGTGTCGTGTTCGGGGTTGTGTGCGCATGCTGCGTGTGTGCTTGGCAGCCGGAATCGGCCGGAGGCGCCGAACCGGGCATTCACCCGGCTTTTATCTCGGCGCTTGGCCCGGGCGATGGCGCGCGACTGTGGGAGAATTGGCCAAACTTGACAACCAGATTCCACTACAGGCCAAAATCGCAGGCACCCTGATGACCGATACAACTGGTGAAATCCTGACGCTCGAAGAGGTCGCCGCGTACCTCAGGGCGGGGAAACGCACGGTTTATCGCCTTGCCCAAAAGGGTGAGATTCCGGCGTTCAAGTTGGGCGGCACTTGGCGGTTTCATCGCTTTGCGCTGGACAGTTGGATCGCCGAGAGCATCAGCAAGAAGAAACCGGAGTGAAGGGAAGTGAGTATGGCGAACGGGAAATTGCTACGGCAACTGATCCGGTCGGGGGTTCAGGGTGACTTTGCCGGGTTCCAGTCAGCTTCTGAGGCGGTCATCAAAGAGGAGCGAGAAAAAAACCACCATTTGCTGGCCAACGATCTTGAGCGCTTGCTATATGGAGATCAGGTAAAGATAGCGACCGGCGCTCGAAAGTTGCACAACGTCAACGAATTCCCCGACAACAAGGACAACGGCTTGACCCTGCTCGAAGAGCGCGCCGTAGTGCGAGAAGAAAAAGACATCATTCTTTCGGACGATGCACAGTCTGCTCTCAACGAAATTCTCATGGAACACAACCGGGATGATGTATTGCGTTCCTATGGCATGCTGCCCGCGCAGAAACTGTTGTTCTGTGGCCCACCTGGTTGCGGCAAGACCTTGGCTGCCGAAGTTATCGCGCACAGCCTCTCCATGCCCCTCGTCCTCGTGCGGCTGGATTCTGTGATTTCTTCCTTCTTGGGTGAAACAGCGGCCAACTTGCGCAAAGTTTTCGACTACATCGCCGCTCAGCCTGTTGTTGCGCTCTTCGACGAATTCGATGCGTTGGCCAAGGATAGAGGCGACAGCGCCGATCACGGTGAACTGAAGCGATCCGTGAACGCCGTGCTGCAAATGATGGACGGCTACCGTGGCAAGAGCATTCTCATTGCTACCACCAACTACGAAGCATTGCTTGACAAAGCAGTGTGGCGGCGCTTTGATGAAGTGGTTTGCTTCGAGATGCCGAACTTGGAACAAATCAAGCGATTGCTGGCATTGAAGTTATCCGGTATTCGACGGAATTTCAAGTTCGACGATGGCCAAGTTGCATCCCTGTTCAAAGGTATGTCGCATGCCGATATCGAACGGGTGCTACGACGTGCCATAAAGGAAATGATCCTGTCTGGTCGGGAATTCTTGGAGAAGACCCATCTCGATACCGCGCTGAATCGCGAATATCGTCATAACTAAGGGCGAAGGGACGGCATGACCTATGAACATCTGCGTCTGGGGCGTGAGACATTATCAACAGACCTGCACTCGAAGAAGCGTTATTTCGGCCCTACTCCGGCCGATCCTCGGGAACATGGTGCGACACTGGGACAACGCCTCAGGGAATTCCGGCAACGTGCCACGACTCAGGACATTGGTGGATTTGACGACAGAAAATTGCTCAAGATTCGACTGTGCGCAGATGTCAAGAGCGCGCCGAAATTCGATTCTATTCCTGGTGTCGAAATCGTCAGCCAAGAAGATGAGTCAATCGTGCTGACCTTTGCCACCAAAGAGGGGCTGAGCAAGTTCGAAAGCCGCCTCACGGAATTGGCTCGCACTGGCGTCGCGACGCGCAAGGAGTTGCTTTACGCCATTGAAGATTTTGACCATTGGACACCCCAGGATCGCACTGGGGCCGCGCTCCGTGATCAAGAACTACCCACCATAGAGCCTTTTGTATTGGATGTTGAACTCTGGCCTCAAGAACAGCAGAACAAGCGCCAGACCATGCTGAGCTCTTTCTTGGACTGGTCTCGTGACCATGGCATCGAGCGAATGGACGATATTAGGCAGCCATCACTTGTCATGGTGCGCGTTCGCTGCAATCGAATCGGGGCTGAACAGCTTTTACGCCACCGTGATGTGCGCACAGTGGATTTGCCACCTCGGTTGGGGGTGGCTGTTGAATTGCTCCATACGGATATTCATCAGTTCCCCCAGATCGCCCCACCCGCCGATGATGCGCCTGCCATAGCCGTCTTGGATTCGGGTTTGACGCGTGGGCATCCGCTATTGGGTGCCG
This sequence comes from Verminephrobacter aporrectodeae subsp. tuberculatae At4, assembly GCF_000193225.1. Classification (GTDB taxonomy): domain Bacteria; phylum Pseudomonadota; class Gammaproteobacteria; order Burkholderiales; family Burkholderiaceae_C; genus Acidovorax; species Acidovorax aporrectodeae. Next base: position 4,073 of record NZ_AFAL01000692.1, read on the forward strand.
CGGTGGGCGACGCGCAGGGCTGCCTTGCTCCGCATAGAAGCCCAGACGACTCTGCACCTCATTGGCACGGTACATTTGTAGGTGGACTGGCCTTGTACGGCGATGTGCATGCCTGTGTTCAGCAAAGAAAGTTTGTCCCTCAACTTCGGTTATTTTCCGGGAAAGTATTCGAAGACGACGGACGGGATCAAACCGGGTTTGTCGAAAATGCCATCGGAGAAGCCGTGCGCGACCTGCATGATCAGTACGGCTGTCGAGTGTTCAATCTTAGCTATGGTGATCTTAACAAGGTATATGACGGCCGCCACGTGCGTGGACTGGCCTACACTTTGGACCGTCTGACACGTGAGCTTGGCGTCTTGTTCGTGGTTCCGACCGGTAATTTCGATGCAGACTTTGCGGATGCCCGAACGGCCTACCCCAACTACTTGTTGACCCCTGGCGCGCGACTGCTAGATCCGGCCACAGCGCTCAACGTCCTGACCGTCGGCGGGTTGAGCATGAACGAGGCATCGCGCGATGCCCAACGCTATCCCGACAAGATTGAAGATTGTCCCCTCGCACGGACAAACCAGCCCTTTCCGCTGACGCGCTGTGGCCCATCCATCAACCATGCAATCAAGCCTGATGTGGTCGAGCACGCGGGTAATGTGGCCTTGACGCGCATCGGTGGTCGTTTGCGTCATGCCGGGTTGGGGGTCGTTTCGCTTAACGGTGGCTTTGGCACGGGCCCGGCTTTCAAGGAGGACATCGGCACCAGCTACGCTGCGCCACTCGTGGCCCGCAAGGCAGCGCGACTCCTTGCTGAAGTGCCGAATGCTACACCCAACCTGCTTCGCGCATTGATTGGCGCACATGCCCGTTGGCCGAAAGCCTGCACAGCGCTGTTGGATTCCGACAAAAATAGTGATGATCATGACAAGCTCAACAGTGATGATCGTGACAAGCTCTTGCGCCTGATCGGCTATGGCCGCGTGGATGACGCTGCGCTGTTTCACTCGCTGGACCACACCGTCACCCTTCTTGCCGAGGAATGGATCGGCAAGGACCAACACCACTTCTTTGAACTTCCTCTTCCAGATATCTTTTGGGCCGGACGTCGTCGAACTCGTGAGATTACCGTTGCTCTGGCGTACAGTCCCGCTGTGCGAACTACCCGCCTGGATTACCGTGGGGCCAAGCTGTGGTTTACTCTGGTCACCGCTTCCAGCTTGGATGAAGTGATACAGACCGTCCGTCGCGACCGTGAGAAAGGGGAGAGCATGGAAGAGCGCTCCACTAATCGCTGGCTTCCCAATAATACCCGCAAGGCCGGAACACTCCAGGTTTCACGTTGGTCTTTCAAACAGGCATTGAAAAACGGCAAAAAGGTTTTCATCGTGGTGACTCGCCAAGACGTACCATGGCCAGACAACCGGGATGAAGATGAGCGCTACGCCCTTGTTGCGGTGCTCGCTGATCGTGAGAACGCCGACGTTCAACTCTATGCCAGAGTACGTGCCATGCTACAAGCCCGCGCCCAACCGCGCGCTCGGGCGCGCGTTGGGGGAGGCTGATGGCATCAATCGAACCGCATGCATGACTATTCTGGAAAAGGTGCTGTTGAATGACTCAATGGGCCGCAACAGGCCAGTCGGATTGTTTCATCGACGGATCACTTGAGGAGGCCAGATGAAAACCGTGCACCAAGTCAAAATTAAAGGCTTCAAATCCATAGAAAGTGCCGAACTGGATCTGAACGATCTCAATGTGGTGATTGGTGCAAATGGTGCGGGAAAATCGAACCTGATTGGCGTCTTCCAATTGCTTGAGCACGTGCTCTCCCGCAGATTTCAACTTTATGTCGCCAGCGAGCCGGATCGGTTTCTGCATCACGGGCGCAAGAGAACACCCGCGCTGTCGCTGGGTTTTTCATTTGCGCAGGATTCCTGCGAATTCGAGCTCAAGGCAGCGCAGGATACGCTGATTTTCGAATCCCCGCGCAACATGCATGGCGAGTTTCTCGCTGTCGGCCATAAGGAGAGCAAGTTTGAAGAGAACGTGACTTCGTCCACCAAGACCGAAATCTCGCAGTCCGTGTTTTCCAAGCTACGGGATCTTTCCGTTCATCACTTCCAGGACATGTCCGACCATTCGCCCGCAAAGCAGGCAGCGGATGTTGACGACAAGCGTTTCCTGCGTCCCGACGCGGCCAATCTTGCGGCCTATCTGTACTGGTTGCAGGAAAGGCACCCGGTTCAGTTTCGACACATCGAAGAACATGTCAGGCTGGTCATGCCTTCCTTTGATCGATTCATGTTGGCCCCGTCCAGACTCGACGAGAAGAAGATCCAGCTGGAATGGAGGCAAAAGGGTTCGGATGCGTATTTCGATGCCTATTCGCTGTCCGCCGGTAGCTTGCGCTTTATCTGTCTTGCCACGCTGCTGCTGCAACCGTCGCCGCCCGCACTGATTCTGCTGGACGAACCGGAATTGGGTCTGCATCCCTTTGCCATTCGCATCTTGGCCGAGATGCTGGAAGCCGCATCCAAGCGTGTGCAGATACTGCTGGCGACGCAGTCGGTGACGCTGCTCAACCACTTCGCGCTGCAGGACGTGATCGTCGCGGAAAACGATGGCCTGAAAACCACGTTCAAGCGACCCGAGGAAGAAAAGCTCAGGGACTGGCTGGATGATTTCAGTCTGGGCGAACTGTGGGAAAAAATCTCCTGGGAGGCCGCCCATGACGCGGTTGGTGAGGGTGGATTTGCTGCGCGGACCATGCGCTGCCGGGGATGGAAAGCGCCTTGGTGCGGCGGACTTCAGTCGTGCAGCGTGGCGCTGGCGTTTGGCCGCACCAAGACCTTGGCGGTGCCCAGGCCTTGGCCACGTCGATTTCGGCGCTGTGCAGCCTGATGGCGCAGGCGGGTTGGACGCGATGGTCCTTGGCCGTGGCCCCGGGTCGTTCACCGGTCTGCACACTGCCTGCGCCGTGGCGGTTCGGGGCTTGCCGGATTTTGCAGGAAACTTCACACGGACACGCACACAATGCTTGCTACACTGCTGGCGCGGGTTTTTACTGGATCGGGAGCTCGTCATGGCGGGCGTTGGCGGCGGCGTGGGCCCTGCTGGACGGGCTCGCCAACGGGGGCTGCGAATGCGCCTTGGTGCATCCGCGACCCGATGATGGAACATGTCAACCACCACCCCGAGGAGGAAAATTCCTCGGCTTGCAAGGAGATCGCAATGAAAGCGAACGTGAATTTGCTGGACTGCAGCCGGGAACCCTCGGACGAGCAGTTGGAGGATTTGATGCGTGACGTGGCGGCAGAGGCTCGCGCCAAGGCCACCCTCGCGAACACCGCGCTGCGCAACACCCTCGCCGCGCAAACCGCCGAGGTGCGTGCGCGCTACCACCTCCCGGTGCCGCGTGCGGTCGCTTTGGCCGCCCGGTGACGAAGCCGCGTCCCACCCTCATCGTCGTCGCCGGACCGAATGGCTCCGGCAAGACCTCGCTGACCACCAAGGTCTTGCAGCACCAGTGGATCGAGGGCTGCATCTACATCAACCCCGACAACATTGCCCGCGATGTGTTCGGGGACTGGAATTCCGTTGAATCCGTCATGGCTGCGGCCAAGTACGCGCAGGCCGAGCGCGAGCGCTGTCTGCATGAGCGGGAAAGCATGGCCTTCGAGAGCGTGCTCTCGGCACCGGACAAGATCGACTTCATCCAACGGGCGAAGGATGCAGGCTACTTCGTCCGGATCTTCTTCGTCGGCACCGACCACCCGTCCATCAACGCAGCGCGTGTGTCCCTGCGCGTGATGGAGGGCGGGCACGACGTTCCCATCTCGAAGATCATCTCGCGCTACTCCAAGTCGATTGCCAACTGTGCGGCGGCGGCTGCGTTCGTCGATCGGGCGTACATCTACGACAACTCGGTCGATGGCGAAGAACCCAGGCTGCTTTTCAGGACGGTGGAGGGCGAGATCGTGAAGGTCTACAACGCGATCCATGGATGGGCACAGTTCATTGTGGAGACGCTGCCGCACGGGCAGGAGCCGTCCCATGCGCAGGAGTGCGACCATGGCGTCGATTGAGACCCCCTTGCCTCGGGGGCCTTCGGCGATCCTCAGGCCGATTCCCGAACCACCAGCCTGTGGGGCAGGATGCGGTGCCCGACGATCTGCCCCTCCATCTGTCCCAGCAGCATCACGACGGCCGCGGCGCCCAGATCCTGCATGGGTTGCCCGACCGTCGTGAGGGCCGGCTCGAATACCTCGGCGATGGGCACGTCGTCGAAGCCGACGACGGCAGTGTCTTCCGGGACCCGTCGGCCGGCCCGGCGCAAACCCTTGATCACCCCGATGGCCAATGTGTCCGAGACCGCGAATACGGCGGTCGGTGGCGTGACCAGCGATAGCAGCGCCGCTGCGGCCAGGCTGCCCGCGGCGTAGCTGTTCGTGCCGGTGGTTCGTATCCGTTCGGTTTCGACGGCAATGTCCGCCCGCCGCAGGGCCAATTCGTAGCCCTCGCGCCGCTGCCGGGCGTAGAGAAAGCGTTCGTCGCTGTTCACGAGCGCGATCCGGCGGTGGCCGCGGTTGAGCAGGTACTGCACGGCGTCGGTGGCGGCTTGGCGGTGGTCGATGCTGACGTGGGGGATGCTCATCTCATCCGGTTGGAACTCGGAGCAATGGACCCAGGGCCGGCCTTCTGCCGCCTTCGCCCACGCGGCGCGCTCGTGCACCGGGACCAGATTGATGACGCCGTCGGGCAGGCCGCTTTGCAGCACTTGCAGCGATGCCTCATCGTTCGCCGAGCCTTCCAAGTCCACGGGCAGCACCGTGTATCCCCTTTGTCGCGCGACCGACACGGCGCCGCGCACGATTTCGGCGTAGTAGGGGTTGGCAAAGTCCGGCACGAGCATGAGCAGCACCCCGCTGCGGCCCGTGCTCAGCCCGCGTCCGAACGGGTTGGCGCGGTAGTCCAGCGCTTGCACTGCGGCTTGCACGCGCAGCCGTGTCTCTGCGGAGACGGGCTTGCTGCCGGTGAGCACCCGCGAAACGGTGGCAATGGAAACCCCGGCCTGGTGGGCGACTGCGTTGATCGAGGGTTTGGTACTCATGGAGGCGGGCTGGCTTCGCGGTTGCGCCACTTTTTCTGCAAAGGAAAACGGTTTCCTCATTGTCGCCTGTTCCAGGGAAAGCACTAATGGATACAGGTGGGAAAACGTTTATCTTTTGTTACCTGATTCAAACAAAAAGCGACGCGCAGCCAGGGCGAAAAAAGGCCCCATCCGGCGCATCGACCCGGAGCCAGGATAAGGAGACAAACTTGAAAACGACCCCCATCTTTCCCTCTGCGGCCTGCATTCGAAGGGCCGTGCCCTGGGTCGCGCTCGTGCTGGCTTGCAGCGCCCGGGCCGGCG
>NZ_AFAL01000691.1 GCF_000193225.1 Verminephrobacter aporrectodeae subsp. tuberculatae At4
CGACCTGGGCCCCACCGTGGCCGCGTGGCTGGCGGAGACCCCGTATGCGCTGCCGTCCACGCGCAGCGGCTTCCCCGGCTTCGAGCCGCTGCGCTACTGGCGCGGCCCGGTCTGGCAGCACGTCAACATGCTGATCGCCGATGGCCTGCAACGCCAGGGCCATGCCCATTTGGCGCAGGCCATCCAGGCGTGCTCGGCGGCGTTGTTCGAGGCATCGGGCTTTCACGAGTACTACGACCCGCTGACGGGGCACGGTCTGGGCGGCAGGGCATTCTCCTGGACGGCGGCGACTTGTCTGCACTGGACCGACGGTGCGATGAAGAAGCAAGCGGGGGGGCCTGAACGGGCCTCGATGCGATCGACCACCGTGCGAACCGCTTCGCCATCGGCCACATCCACAACATACGTTTGCAGCGGCAGGCTGGCAGCGTCACTTTCCAGCAGCAACGCCATATCCGCGCTGATGTACTTGCGCGCAAACGGGGCGTTTGGAGCCATGTAGCGCTTGACCAGTGGGGTAGAGGTGCCAGACGGTTGCTTTGCCAGCGGGAGACCAGCCGCGTGAGCTGCTGACGGCGGTAGCCGCTGGTGTGGCCCGGCGGCGCAAGCACCCCTTTGTCGGCCTTGCCAAGGCGCAGGAATAGTCGAAGCGGTTGAGCACCCGGCTGATGTGCGCGTAACGCTCCTCATCATCCTGGCTGGGGGTGAATTGCACCACCGCGCTGGCGACCAAAAACGGTTCAATTTGCGCGATCGTCGTGCGCCGCGTCTCGTCCATGTGGACCACCATTTCCCGATGATCAACCCACCCTCGCTGGGGGCCTGCAACCGCCCCTTCAGACTCATACCTCGTTGGACAAGGCTGGCTCTTGACACGCATTGCAACCTCAGTGACAATGCCTGCTCGAAGCTGAACGCGACTGCTTTTCATTTTCACTCACTCCCCAAAGAGGTTTGACATGGTCCGCACTCTCTCCGATGTACGCACCGCCAAGTACCAGCGAGGTCAAGCTATGACCGAGGACCTTTGCGATTTTGTCAATGGCGGCGTTGTGTCAAGTGGCACCCAGCGTGGCCTGCGGCCAGAGCATGACACCTTCGCACGCGGCAATCTGCGCGTGGCACGCTTTGGTGTCGTAGGCCCCATCGCCGCCGACGATGTCAATCGGTGTTCCGAACGGAATCTGCTCAAGCAAATCGGTCAGGACCTCGCTGTCGCCCATCTCCTGATGGGTCATCAGCGCCGCGCAAATTTGGCCGGTCCTTGTGTCCATCGCCAGATGGACCTTGCGCCAGGTGCGGCGCTTGGACCAAGCGTGTGTGCGCACCTTCCATTCGCCCTCGCCGTAGAGCTTGAGGCCTGTGCTGTCGACGGCCAAGTGCAGTGGCTCACCCGGGCGCAGCGCGGGCAAGACGACTTGCAGGCTTTGCGCGCGGCGGCTCAGGGTCGTGTAGCTGGGTACTGGCAGATTCGGGAAGGCGAGCCGGTGCAGGCTTTGAGCGAATCCTTGCAGCGCACGCAGAGGCAGATCAAACACCTGCTTGAGACTGAGCAAGCCTTGGATGATGGCGTCCGGGTAGACGATCGGGCGTCCGCGCCTGGAGACATCCGCAGCCGGTGCGGGCCTCAGAAGGTTCTTGTCAATCCACACCGCGATATCTCCTCTGGCAATCAGCCCGGCGTCGTACTGCGCCCAGTTCTTGACACGGTAAGTCGCCTTGGACTCGGTTCGTTGGCTGGTGTCTCTGCGCATGTTCCCTGGCAAAAGATTGGGAATGTACGCGGTCCGTGTCGCAACTGGCCGCAACTGGCACAAGCGTCCGCTTCGCCGCTGCGCGTAAGCGCGCCATGCGGCCCAAGATTTATGCAACAACGCTGTCCGGGATGCGAAAGGTAGGTTGCATGTTCATTCAAATATTTCAATCTCATTTGATTAATTCCGCAAATCGCATCGCGATCTGCTCGGAAGACGACGGTCTCACGTACGGGGAGCTCAACGCGCAAGCTGAATCGCTGGCGTTGATGCTCCATGCGAGAGGCGTCAAACCGGGTCAGCTCGTCCTGCTGTTCATGTCCCGCTCGCCTGCGATCATCATGGGCATGCTGGGCGTCATGATGGCGGGCTGCGCATATACCGTGATTGAGGTGGAGAGTGCGCCGAGGGACCAGTTGCGGCGGCTGGCCGACGTCGCGGCCGACTTCCTGATTGTCTCCAGCGACCTGGAGCATCTTGCCGTGGAAACTGGGCTGCCGTGGTGCACGCCGTCCGGGTATCTGGCCGATCTGATCCGGCCGCCGCTTCCGGTCGTGCCGAGCGATGCAACTGCGTACATGCTCTTTACGTCTGGCTCGACTGGTATGCCCAAGGGTGTCGCGGTTAGTCACGACAATCTCGCGCACTACTGCGCTGGCCTCGTCGCCCGGCTCGGTTTAGTGGACGGCATGACGTTCGCGCATGTGAGCACGCTGTCGGCCGATCTCGGAAACACTTGCCTGTTCACGTCGCTGTGGAGCGGCGGGACTCTATATCTCGCGGGCGAACACGAACGCAAGGATCCGATGGCAATGATGTTGGCGCTGGTACGCCACCGCGTGAATGTCTTAAAGATCACTCCGACGCACTGGAGATCGATCCTCTCCGTCGTGCAGGCAGTAGGTGAGCATGCGCCGAATCTGGACTGGCTGATCTTGGGTGGCGAGCGGCTGCAGACCGGTCTTGCCCGGAGGACGCTCGAGAGCGGCGTAACTAGGTGTCTGGTCAATCACTACGGACCGACGGAAACCACGATCGGCGTGACGGTCCAGTTGGTCGCGCTCGACGCGCTTGGCAAAGACGAGGACGCAAGTGTTCCGATCGGCCGCCCTTTCGGCCGGACCATAGTTAAGATCAAGACCACCGAAGATCGATTCGGTACGGTCGACATTGAGGGTGAGCTGTATATCGGCGGGCCATCCGTCGCGCAAGGCTATCGGAACAGGGTGGAGGCGACTCGCGAACGTTTCGTTGAGCTGGGGGACGACTCGGGTCGCTATTACAGGACCGGAGACTGGGTGCGCGCGGACGACGACGGTACGATCACGTTCCTCGGCCGAGTGGACCGCCAAGTTAAGGTCAACGGTTATCGGGTCGAACTAGAGCATGTCGAGAGATCTGTGCGCGAAATGGCGCATATCGGTCACGCCATCGTTGTGCATCACCGTCATCAGGAACACGATTATCTGCTGTGCGCATATGAAGGCTTGGCGCAGGAAACGGCCGTGTTACGCGGTGAGATGCGGCATCGCGTGCCGACCTATATGATTCCCACGGTCTTTGAACACCACGCTTCGCTGCCAACCAATGCCAACGGCAAGTTGGACGTTGGCGCCATCAATCGGTCGTTGGTTGATACATTCTTGCGCAAGCACGCACCTGGCGCGACGCAGGATGAGGTGGTCCAGCAGGAAGTCGATCTCGAGAAGATCATCACGCGTATCCTCGGAAAATATGTCAGTGGGAAAACCTTTTCGGTGGACGATAGCTTCTTCGACATGGGCGCTGATTCACTGGATGCGATCCAGCTCATCGCGGAACTTCAATCGAAAGGCTATCCCGTCAGCGCGCATGCGTTTCTGGCGCGGCCGACCGTGAATGGATTGCTCGCGACGATCAACGGCGAGCACCCGAGAACTACGCACGAACCGGTGGCCGAACTCGAAGCCGATCGGTGGCCGTGTTCTCCTGCTCAGCAAAAATTCTTGGCGCATGGTTTTGCCGAGCCGAATCAATGGAACCAGGCGATGGTGCTGGAACTCGGCATCCAACTCGATCCGTTGGTGCTTGAGCGTGCGTTCGCTCGGCTCATCTCCGAACATGTACTGGTATGCGCTAGTTTCTACCGGGACGAAACGCTCGGCGCATGGTACTTCCGTCCTATGCCGCCGGGGACCTCGGTGCTGTCCGTCTACGTCGCGCCACAGAAGGCGGGTCATGGTCTGGAGCCGCTCGTAAACGAGCGGTACCGGCACTTGGCGACGCAGATCGACATTGAGACCGGGAAAACCTTTCGCGCGGAACTGCTGGTTGTTCGCGGCAAGCATGTCATGGTGCTGGTGGGGCACCACCTCGTGGTGGACGTTATCTCATGGCGGATCCTCCTTGACGATTTGATGCGGCACTACGCGGTGCTCGAAGGGGTCGAGCCGGCGGCCCAGGCAATCCAGTCCTGTTCATTCGGACGGTGGTGCACGCATCTGGAGACTCATCGGGCGCACCTGCAATTGGATCGGAACTATTGGCTGGCCCAGCCCGGCGAAGAGCCTCGCCCGGCCTTGGATGCCGGTGTGGAGAAGCATTCCGGCACCGCATGGATCACCTTCAGTGCCGAGGAGACGGAAGCGCTGTTGAAGAGCGCCGCCGTGCAGAATGCGGGAGTCGACCGCATGTTGCTTGCCCGTTTCTTCGAGCAGTGCGCGCAAGCGCGTCCGGACGAGGTGGTGCAGATCGACGTGGAAAGCCACGGCCGCCTGTCCCTTTCGCCCGATGTCGACATATCAAGGACTGTCGGCTGGTTTACGTCGACGTTTCCCGTGGCGTTCGAGCGCGGGCAGATCGCGTCAGGCGAATGGGTGGGGGCCCTGCATGATCGGCTGAATCGTCTGCCGAATCTAGGACACGCGCATGCGTTGATTGATGGTTTGCCGGACGTCGCAGCGTCGCGGTATTGCTTCAATTTCCTCGGCCAGCAGCGCCTGGGCCTGCGAAACAACTGGAAGCTCCGGCCTGCGAGCATTGAACTGCCTGGTCTCAGGGGGATGCAGAACGATCGAATCTATGACCTGAAGCTGACTGGAAAGATCGCGGAAGGCCAACTCGTGCTCGACCTCAATTTCGATGCGAGCAGCGACTTTGCGCAATCCATTGCACAATTCGCCAGCGATCTGAAGGAGCGCATTCTGTGCTCGGTAGACCGGAGCCTGCGATCAACTGGTGTGCTTCGGATACACGATGCGAACTCATCGGGCGCGCTGTGGAATGTTCCCGCCGATATCCTGTCGCCCAAGGACGCGGGAGGGAAGCGCCGCTCGTACGAAAGGATCTTTATGACCGGTGCGAACGGTTTCATCGGCATCCACACACTCTACGAGTTGATGTCGAAGACCGATGCGCACATTATCTGTCTCGTGCGCGGCGATGGAACCGAAGGTGCGACTTGCCGGCTGTTCGATGCTTGGTCGGCATTCTTCAAGGCTCGTGAATTCAGCGCATACAGATCGAGGATTTCGGTGATATCGGGTGACATCACGCTGCCCCGTCTCGGCATGAGCGATGACGAATGGGACATGACGAACTGTTCGGTGGATGCCATCTATCACTTTGCCGCCGATACCCGATTGGTCGGCAGCGGAGCGGAAATGCGGGCGAACATTCTGCATTCGACCAGAGAAATCGTTCGGCTCGCTGAACAAGGACGCCTCAAGGATCTGCATTTTATGTCTACGCTCGCGGTGAGCGGTATGTGTCCAGGCGACGAGCCATGCACCTTCGCCGAGGATTCACTCGACGTCGGCCAGACCTTCTTCAACGAGTACGAGCGCACGAAATTCGATGCCGAGGTTCTGATCAGGAGTTTCGCCTACCAAGGACGTAATGTGTTCATCTACCGGTCGGGAAACGTGACAGGACATTCGCGAACCGGTCGGTTCCAGCGCAATGCCGGGGCCAATCGCTGGATCCAGTGTCTGAGGGCCATCGTCGCACTTGGTAAGGTGCCGCGCATTTATGAGGAAGAAATCGTGCTGAGTCCAGTCGACATTGTGGCCCAAGGCATTGTGGCCATCTCGCTGGACTGCAGGCTGTCCGGAGGCACTTTCCACGTGGACTCCGAGCATGCGGTGCCGGTCAGCATGTTCATCGACGCGATAAAAGTCCTGGGTGCGTGTATCGAACGGGTGGACTGTGCGAATCTCGAGGAGCTGTTCAAGCATTCCGGTCAGCTCGATCACCCGGATATTGCCTTGGGATATTTCTGGGCGGCGCGGGGAAGCCGTAACACGCGCTACGACAACAGAAAGACGCTCACCATGCTGGCGCGCTCGGGAATAACCTTTCTGCCGCTCGACGATATGTGGGCGGCGCGCTTCGTTGAGAACCTCTGGCAGTCTGGAACACTACCGTTGGACGAACGGACGACCTCTGTGCATCGGGTTTCGGGTCTCATTACGCAATAAGCCAGGACGACGACATGATCAATCATCACGTAGCTGCTGTATCCGGTGGAACCTCTGGTATTGGCCATGCGGTACTAGAGACACTGCTGCAGGCCGGCGTCAAGGTCAGCTTTAGCGGAAGGCGCGTCGACCGCATCCAACAAATCGCCGCGAAACATAATGAGATAAGCCACTGGGTCGAGGGTGTTGCCGCCGATTCAGTTGACGAGAATCACGTCGCACAGATCTTCGATGCGGCGCACCGCGCGTTCGGCGAGCCGCCTTCGGCGTTCGTCCTGTGTGCGGGACGAGGTCTGCCGGGTTCGGTGACCAGCTCCGACGCAGCGCTGTGGGAGGAACTGTTGCGCGTTAATCTACTGGGCGTCATGCGCCAGCTGCGCGCTTGTGCAACGTTTTACAAGGAATCGTATAGCCCTGACAGCGGTGGCATCAGGGACATTGTCGTCGTCGGCTCGACGGTCGGTCGTTCCTTGTCCGCGGGAAATCCGGTCTACGGGGCGACGAAGTTTGCGCTGCATTCGTTGGTTGAGTCGCTGCGGCAGGAACTGTGCGGAGATGGTGTTCGCGTCAGTCTGATTGAACCGGGCTTCGTCAAGACCGAATTCCAGGCCACAGCTGGCTACGACATGAAATGGTTCAACGACATTGAGCATACCCAGGGGCCACTCTTATCGCCTCACGAGGTGGCCGAGTCGATCTGCTTTGTCCTCAAGCAACCGCCGCATGTGCATATCGACGACATCCGAATTCGACCTACGCGGCAACGCGTATGACTTATAGATGCAACTCTGTTTCATAACCTGCTAAGGAAGGCACTCATGGATACTCTGACTTCGTCATCGTTGAAAGCTACGGTTCCAGCCGTGGTTGCTAGTGAACTCAATACCCATACGCTGCTGCAGTTGGCCATGCGAAAGATTGGGGCAATTCATGTGAAGGAGTTTTACCCGAAAGTGTTCGCTGAAAGCGCGGCAGAACAGGCGATCAATCATCCAAAGCTCGGGAACTATAACAAGAAATACACGAGCAGTGTCGGGCGCATCTGCATGCCGCATATCGATTCCGAGTGGAACGAAACCGCCGCGCAGAAATATCACAACGAAGCAATCGAGAACATCCATGATTTGCGCACAATGTTCGCGCCGCAAGCCACGCCGGCCGATTATGTTCGTCTGCTGCTGCAGGAGTACTGGCCGGGCGGTTCCAACATTCAGCGTCTGCATGGACGCACTTGCTTTGTCGGAGCGATTCGCGTATTTAAGCCATCGACGTCGCAGTTCTATCCGCACCACGATCGTATCGACGAAGAGTCGGATGCGCCAGAGCTGGCTGGCCTCGTCGAACAACTCGTGGCGAACATGTATCTGCGTACACCCAAGCAAGGCGGTAATCTGCAATTGTGGTTGCGCGATCCGTCCGAAGATGAAAAGACGCTGATTCGTGATGTCGAGGGCTTGCTCCCAGAAAGCGTCGAAGAACCGGCGCTGGTGCTTCACCCGGACGCCGGCGATCTCATCATCTTCAGTTCGAGAATGCTGCACGCGGTGACGCCGAGCCAGGACAGCTATCGCATTGGCATGGCGGCCTTCATCGGCTGCTATGGGCCGGATCGTCCATTGAGTTATTGGAGTTGAGGCTCCCTACGTTGGTCCCAGTATTGCGATCATGACGACATGCGTTCGGATATTTTGCGCGAAGGCAATGGACGCGGTCATGTTAGAGAAGGCGAGTGCGATCGTCGGTGGGTGACCTCACCGCCGGTCGTCCAATGCGCTCACATATTGACTGACGCACTGTAGGGATCGGGACAAGCAGTTGATTGAGATCTTTTCCTTTTGATCGAGAAACCCGTTGGTTTTCCTCAAGGAGTGGCAGAAATGCTTGGACAAAAATCAATAATCGAACAGTCTTCTGCACAATATAGCGACCGGCATCGCTGGAAGATCCTGGGTTTAGGCGTTTTGGCAAACGCAAGTTTCGCTGCTGTGTTTCAGGGTTTACCCACCACGTCCGTGCTTATGCGGATGAATTACAACCTGTCGAACGATCAGCTGGGATTGGCACTCGGCCTGCTCGGCTTGGGGATTGCAGTCAGCGAAATACCCTGGGGGCTGCTGACCGACCGCTGGGGAGATCGGCGCGTGCTGTTGATTGGCCTGGGCGCAATATCTCTGATGTTATGCCTGTTCGCCCTATTCGGTTCGCCGACGCCCACCTATGTTCCTGGCCCGTGGCAGTTGGCGCTGGGTTTGTTCATCGTCGGTCTGCTTGGCGGGAGCGTCAACGGATCGAGCGGCCGTGCGGTGATGTCATGGTTCAAGAATAACGAACAGGGCTTTGCCATGAGCATTCGGCAAATTGCCTACCCGTTGGGCGGGGGGATAGGGGCGTTGCTGCTGCCTATTGTCGCGTCGCGGTACGGCTTTAATGCGACGTTCGCGGTGTTGGCGTTCGGGGCCATTGTAGCGGCCGGCCTCACCTGGGTGTGGCTCCACGAGCCGCCCGAGAAACCCAGTCAAGACGCTGGGGTCAAGGGGGAGGCAAGCAGCGTTGGGGGAACTGAGCAAGTGGCTCCCAGCCCGTTGCGCGACCTGAAGATATGGCGGCTGATCGCCGCAATCGGTCTGTTCAGTGTCCCGCAGTTCGCCGTCATCACGTTCGCATCGATCTTCCTGCACGACGTCTGCAATGCCGGGATCTCCGTGACCGCCAGTGTCATGATCGCCATTCAGTCGGGTGCAATCGTAGCGCGGATCTGGAGCGGACGCTGGACTGACAAGCATGGCAACCGGCCGTTCTATCTGATCCGGTGTAGCCTGTTGGTTGCCGTGTCCTTTGCGGTCTTGGCGCTGTCCCTGTTCTTCATGGATCTGTTGCCCGTCGACAGTTCGATCAAACTGGTGACCACTGCCGCGTTACTCATCGTGGCCGGCATATGCGTGTCGGCCTGGACTGGTATCGCGAATGCGGAGCTCGCCGTACAGGTAGGGATCCGTCGCGTCGGCACTGCATTGGGCATGTGCAATACAGCGGTCTACACAGCGTTGTTCGTCGCGCCGTACTTTACGCCAATCATTGCGAAATTGTGGTCGTGGCCTGCCGCGTGGTTAATGGCGAGCCTGTTTGCCCTTTCCGCCAACGTACTGTTCCGTCGTTCGAAAACGAGCTAGAGAAGGTCTGCACAACACCCGCTAAAACGGGCATTCATGCGTGATTTTTCAGATGACAGGAATTCCAGTCATCCAGCTCGCACGGCTGTGGCGTTTCAGGATGGGTGGCACATCAGTAACGACATGTTCATCCGCCATGACGGCGTGTTTACCTACGTTGGGTGCGCCGACGACATGGTCAAGCGGGGGGCGAGTGGGTCTCGCCATACGTTGTGGAGGATGAACTGCTCAAGCTCCCGTCCGTGTTGGAATGTGCGGTGGTGGGTGTCCAGGCCATCTCGTTATACACAAGCCCCCCTCGCATGAGCTATGCTACTTATTTCATAGCGAAAGCACACAATGATCTGGGCAGTCACGGAATTCAAGAGCATGAACCTGGGGGACCCCAGGCGCAAACAGCGTGCGATCCACCTGATCGAGAGCTTGAG
>NZ_AFAL01000690.1 GCF_000193225.1 Verminephrobacter aporrectodeae subsp. tuberculatae At4
GTAGGTAGCTCAGAAAGAGGAGCGCGCGAGGCTTGGCTACAGCCAAGTGTTCACTGCCGAGTAGGTAGCTCAGAAAGCGAAAAGATGGTGAAGCAAGGGGGCGGCGCGGTTCACTGCCGAGTAGGTAGCTCAGAAACGAGCAGTTCAGCACCGCTGGAAGCGTCGGGAGTTCACTGCCGAGTAGGTAGCGCAAAAAGCGACGCAATCGTGGAGCACCTGAAAAACGTCGTTCACCGCCGAATAGGCAGCCCAGAAATTATCAACAATATTGGCCTCACCGTCATTCCCCATCTGCGATGCCTCCTTTTATTCGCTCCTGAATTGCCAATATCGGCGAAAAATCCGTTCGTAGCCTGCCAAAGGTGAACACCGGTATAACCGACTTACGTATCGGATTGCCTTTCGAAAAAGAAGCCGTCAGGCAGGATGGCCGGAGCGATGTAGTCGATGTCCTTGGCCGACACGCCGCAGGCAAGGAAGCCGTCGCGCCAATGCCGGACGACATTGACGAGTTGATCGATTTGCCCGCGCGCCTCTTGCGCTGACAAACCGAAACGCCCTGCCTGCGACAGGAGGTTGTAGATGCTGGCGGTGCGACCGTAGTCGCCGATGGTCAGGGCCAGGTCGCGCCGCTCCAGGCTGAGCACGGGTGCGGGCACGAGGTCGTAGGCCGGAGACAGCCGCCATCCCTTCTGCCTGCGCAGCAGGGCGTGGTTGCGCGGATGGTCATCGTTGTTGGTCACGGCGGCATTGAAGACCATCCGCCTGAAAAGTTCGGCGCAGTCGGCTTCCGGTTTGTCCGACCAGCGGCGCAGGTTATCGGCCATCAACGGGTAGGACCAGCGTTCCCGGTCCAGGTGGCTATCGCCGCAGGCGAGCACGGTCAGGCCACTGACGAGACCGAAACGCAGGTAACCCCCGTCGGTGTAGTCACGATCGAAGCGCTGCAACATCAGCACGTCGCTCGCGCCGACCTTCTCCAGCCGGGCTTGCGTGGCGTTCAAACCGGAGCGGCGTGCCAGGTCGAGCGTCGCAAATTCGACCCGCTGCAGATTGAAGCGGTCATCTCTGGCGGGAAACTTGCCGAGCCAGAGACTTTGCGCGTCCTCGATCGTAGCCTTCGGCCGCGCACCGCCCATGCTGGTGCCAGGGTCGATCTGTTCGAGCAGATGGGCGGCCACTGGGCGCCCCGCTTCGATCGCCTGCGTGGCCGCGATCAGCTCGGCCAACTGGTGCGTGCGGTTGTACTGGCGCCTGGGCGCGGGCGGTTCGGCCTTCAGTCCGAAGCTCAGGTACCCTGCCCCGTCTTGCGGTCCATGCAGCAAATAGTCGATTTCCTGGAGGTCAGCCACGCTGCGCTCGAGCCTGTGCTCGATTACGCGCCGTCCCCAGGCGTCGGGGCCAGCGTCTCGAACTGCGCCGGGAATCCCCTTGAGCTGGGTGAACGCGAAGACTTCCTTGGCAAGAGGCAGTTGGAATGGATCGAGTGCAATCGCCTCTCGGCGCTGAAGGTAACGGTCGCCGTAGCGAAACCGCCCTATCTGCGTGCCGTCGGGCAGCGTCTGCACCCTGAGCAGCGCTGCCGGTACCGTTTCCAACGTGCCGGGTAGCTGGACGTAGACGTAGGCTTCCCGCTCAGAAGTCATAGTCGTCGCTTGCCTTTCGGGCCTTGCCCGCCCGCGTGGGGCGACGGGAAGCTTCGAGCGCCTTGCCGTGGAGATCGCTGTCGGGATCCGCAACAGCGTCCAGCGACCTGTCCAGGCCGAGTGCCCACAGTACCGTGAAGCACACGCCGACCGCCGTACCCGGCTTACCGAGTTCCAGCGCCGCGAGGGTGTTTCGATTGATCCCCACCTTGCTGGCGAGATCGGCGATCGACCAGTCGCGCCGAATCCGCGCCACCCGGATGCGCCGACCCAACTGGGCAAGCTGCTCGGTGGCTTGCAGGGGAATCACGAATTTGCTCATTAAATTAGGCGTTATCTACACTCACCGCCCGCCATATTAGGCTTTCTCTACATGGAGTACAAGCCGGACGAAGCGCCGCGCTTACTGAAAGGCCACCTCGGCGAAACTGCGCAGCTTGCGGCTGTGCAGGCGATCCACGCCGCCGTTGCGCAGGATCTCGATCGCGCGCATGCCGATGCGCAGATGCTGGTCCACCCGCTCGCGGTAGAAGTGGTTCGCCATTCCCGGGAGCTTGATCTCGCCGTGCAGCGGCTTGTCGCTCACGCACAGCAGGGTGCCGTAGGGAACGCGAAAGCGAAAGCCGTTCGCCGCGATGGTGGCGCTTTCCATGTCCAGCGCCACGGCGCGGCTCTGGCTGAAGCGGCGCTGGGGCGTGTTGCCGGGCAGCAGTTCCCAGTTGCGGTTGTCGGTGCTGGCCACGGTGCCGGTGCGCATCACGCGCTTGAGGTCGGCGCCGCCAATCTGCGTGACGTCGGCCACGGCCTGCTGTAGCGCCTGCTGGATTTCTGCGAGCGCCGGGATCGGCACCCACAGCGGCAGTTCCTCGTCGAGCACGTGGTCCTCGCGCACGTAGGCATGCGCCAGCACGTAGTCGCCCAACTGCTGGCTGTGGCGCAGGCCCGCGCAGTGGCCGAGCATCATCCAGGCGTGCGGTCGCAGCACGGCGACGTGGTCGGTGATGGTCTTGGCGTTCGCCGGGCCGACGCCGATGTTCACCATGGTGATGCCGCTGTTGTCCTTGCGCACCAGGTGGTAGCCGGGCATTTGCGGCAGGCGCGGCGGGGCCACCCCGAGTTCGTCCCCCGGCTGCGCGGGCAGGTCGAGCCGGCGCGTGACCACGTTTCCGGGCTCGATGAAGGCCCGGTACTCGCTGTCGGGCCGGGCCATTTCGGCGTGGCCCAGGCGCACGAATTCGTCGATGTAGAACTGGTAGTTGGTGAACAGCACGAAGTTCTGGAACCACTCGGGCGCCGTTCCCGTGTAGTGGCGCAGGCGGTGCAGCGAATAGTCCACGCGCGGCGCGGTGAACAGCGCAAGGGGCTGCGCCTCTCCCGGCAGCGCCTGCCAGGTGCCGTTGGCAATGCCGTCGTCCATGGCGGTCAGGTCGGGCAGGTCGAACACGTCGCGCATGAGCGTGCGGCGCCCGGGGCTCAGCGCGCCCTCGATGTGGTCATTCTCGGCAAAGGAGAAGTGGATGGGTATCGGGTGCGTGCTGGTTCCCACTTCGAGTTCCACGCCGTGGCTGGCCCGCAGCAGGCGGAACTGCTCCGCGTAGTAGCGGGCAAACAGGTCCGGCCGGGTCAGGGTGGTTTCGTAGCGCCCGGGGCCGTCCACGAAGCCGTAGGCCAGTTTGCTGTCCGCACGCGCCACGGTGCTCGTGTGCACGCGCACGAACGGGTAGAAGGCGCGCACCGCGGTGGCGGGCGTCTGACCCGCGACGAAGCGCTGCATGGCCGCGCGCAGGTGTTCGATCTGCTGCTGATAGATGCGCTGCACCTGGGCCAGCGCATCGGCCGGGTCGGTGTGGCGCGTGGGGGCGATGAAGTCGGCAATGAGGACCATGCCCCCATTGTCCACAAGCGGCGCATGCCCGGGTTGTCGTGCTGCATGCGCACGGCCATCGCCTGCCGTGCGCGCCTGCCTTGGGCGTCGATGCGCAGCAGCAGTTGATGCGCCGGCTGCAAGGCCACACCGCCGTGTCGCCACCTTGACAGACAGCGTGGTCCGCAAGGGATGGCCGGGTGTTTGCAATTGAAATCCCCTTCCATGGCGCCAAAAAAGCCATCCGTTGCCCCTACAATTAAAACGCACGATCGTTCTTTTTCCATCCTTCAAAGGAACTACAGCATGAGCGCTGAATACGCGGTCCACGGCCCGGTTGCCGTGATCACCCTGGCCAATCCGCCGGTAAACGGGCTTGGGCTCGCGACCCGGCAGGGCATTGCGGACGGCCTGGCCCGCGCGCAGGCGGACGCGGCGGTCACTGCGATCGTCATCACGGGCGCCGGCAGCGCTTTCTCCGGAGGTGCCGACATCAAGGAATTCGGCACCGGCAAGTCCCTCCAGGAACCCAGTCTGTCGTCCGTGATCGCGGCCATCGAGAACGCGTCCAAGCCCGTCATTGCCGCGCTGCACAGCGTTGCCATGGGCGGCGGGCTGGAACTGGCCCTGGGCTGCCACTACCGCATTGCCGCACCCGGTTGCAGCATCGCGTTTCCCGAGGTCCGGCTGGGCCTGCTGCCGGGCGCGGGCGGAACACAGCGCCTGCCGCGCGTGGTCGGCGTGGAGGCGGCGCTGAACACGATCGTCAGCGGCGAGACCGTGAAGAGCGAATTCATCGGCGCCATGCCCGGCCAGAAGCTGTTCGACAAGATGTCTGCTTCGGCCGAGTCGCTCGCCGCCGAGGCCCTGGCCCTTGCGCAGAGCGTGGCCGGCGTGCGCCCGCTGCCGCTGGTGCGCAACCTGCCCTGCAAGCACCCCGCGGGCGACGCGTACTTTCAGTTCACGCGCAACATGATCAAGGGCATGGCCGGGAAATTCCCCGCGCCCGCGCGCTGCGTGGACGCGATCGAGGCCGCCACCCGGCGCAGCTTCGACGATGGCGTGCAGGTCGAGCGCGCGATTTTCATCGAGTTGATGTGGACCCCCGAGTCGCGCGCGCTGCGCCATCTGTTCATGGCCGAGCGCGCGGTGTCGAAGATTGCGGAGTGCCGGCCGACACCCCCCGGCGCGAGATCCGGGCCGTGGCCGTGATCGGCGCCGGCACCATGGGCGGCGGCATTGCCATGAATTTCCTGAACGCGGGAATCCCCGTGAAGATTCTGGAAACCCGCCAGGAGGCGCTCGATCGCGGCATGGCCACGATGCGCAAGAACTACGAGTCGCAGGTCAAAAAGGGCAAGCTCACGCAGGAGCAGTACACGCAGCGCATGGCGCTGCTGTCGCCCACGCTCGACTACGCCGATCTCAAGGACGCCGACCTGTTCATCGAGGCAGTGTTCGAGGAAATGGGCGTCAAGGAGGCCGTGTTCCGGCAACTCGACGCCGTCGCCAAGCCCGGCGCGATCCTGGCGTCGAACACCTCCACGCTGGACGTGGACCGGATAGCCGCCTGCACCCGACGCCCGCAGGACGTGCTCGGAATGCATTTCTTCAGCCCGGCCAACGTGATGAAGCTGCTCGAGGTGGTGCGCGGCAAGCAAACCGCCAAGGACGTGCTGGCGACGGTGATGGCGCTGGGCAAGCGGATCAAAAAAACCTGCGTACTCTCGGGGGTGTGCGATGGCTTCATCGGCAACCGCATGCTCGAGCAGTACGTGCGCCAGGCCGGTTTTCTGCTCGACGAGGGCTGCACGCCCCAGCAGGTGGACCAGGCCATGGAGAGTTTCGGCTTTGCCATGGGGCCGTTTCGCGTGAGCGATCTGGCGGGCAACGACATCGGCTGGGCAATCCGCAAGCGCCGCGCCGTCGAACGTGCCGAGATGAAGTACAGCCGCACGGCGGACAAGCTCTGCGAACTCGGCCGCTTTGGCCAGAAAACCGGCGCCGGCTGGTACGACTACCAGGCCGGTAAGCGCGACGCGATCCCGAGCGCCTTGGTCGAAACGCTGATCGAGGACCAGCGCAAGGAGCTGGGAATCACGCCGCGCAAGATTGCCGAAGAGGAAATCGTGCAGCGCCTGGTGTTCGCGCTGATCAACGAAGGCGCGCACATTCTGGAGGACGGCATTGCCAGCAAGTCCAGCGACATCGACATGGTGTACATCACCGGCTATGGCTTCCCGCTGCACCGCGGCGGCCCCATGCACTACGCCGGCGAACTGGGCCTGTTCAACGTGGTGCTGGCCATGGAACGCTTTGCCAAAAACCCGCTGGACGACGCCGCGTTCTGGAAGCCCGCGCCCTTGCTCGCCAAGCTGGCGGCGCAAGGCAAGGTGTTCGACTGACCGATGCAAGGCCGCACCGGGCCACCGTCGGTGCGCTCACCCACCCCTGAAAGGATTTCCCCATGACCCGCGCAGTGATCGTTTCCACCGCCCGCACCCCGCTTGCCAAGAGCTGGAAAGGCGCCTTCAACATGACCCATGGCGCCACGCTCGGCGGCCACGCCGTGCAGCATGCCGTGCAGCGCGCGGGAATAGCCGCAGCCGAGGTGGAGGACGTCCTCATGGGCTGCGCCACGCCCGAGGGCGCGACGGGCGCGAACATCGCGCGCCAGATCGCGCTCCGGGCGGGCCTGCCGGTCAGCACCGCGGGAGTCACCGTGAACCGGTTTTGCTCCTCCGGCCTGCAAACCATTGCGCTGGCGGCGCAGCGCATCATCACGGGCGAGGCCGAGGTGTTCGTCGCCGGCGGGGTGGAGAGCATCTCCTGCGTCCAGCAGGAGGTGAACCAGCACATGATTCAGGACCCGGCGCTGGCCCGGCAAAAGCCCGAGATCTACTGGAGCATGCTGCAGACCGCCGAGCAGGTCGCCAAGCGCTACCAGATCGGCCGCGAGGCCATGGACGAATACGGCGCCGCGAGCCAGCAAAAGGCCTGCGCGGCGCAGGCCGCTGGCCGGTTCGACGCGGAAATCGCCCCCATCACCGTGACCGCCGGCGTGCTGGACGAGGCGGCGGGCTTGGTCACCCGCAAGCTCACGGTGAGCCGTGACGAGGGCCTGCGCGAGGGCACGACGGCAGCGGCCCTTGCCGGCATCCGCCCCGCGCTGCCCGGTGGACTGATCGCGGCCGGAAACGCCAGCCAGTTCTCCGACGGCGCCGGTGCCTGCGTGCTGACCAGCGAGGAATACGCGAGCAAAAAGGGCCTCCAGCCCCTGGGCCGCTTCCTGGGCTTTGCCGTGGTCGGCTGCGAGCCCGACGAAATGGGCATAGGCCCCGTGTTCGCCGTACCCAAGGTGCTCGGCAAGCTGGGCCTGACCGTTGACGACATCGACCTGTGGGAGCTCAACGAAGCCTTTGCCGTGCAGGTGCTCTACTGCCGCGACCGGCTGGGAATTCCCGCAGACCGCCTGAACGTCAACGGCGGCGCGATCGCCGTCGGCCACCCCTACGGCGTATCGGGCCAGCGCCTCACGGGGCACGCGCTCATCGAAGGCCGGCGCCGTGGCGCGAAGCGCGTGTGCGTGACCATGTGCATAGGCGGCGGAATGGGCGCAGCGGGCGTCTTTGAGGTGCTCTGAGTTGGAGGCGGCGGGGGGCCCCTGCCCCCTGCCAACCGCGCTGCGCCAAGCCGTTGCACGGCTTTCCGGATGGGCTGCGGTGGCGCAACCATACCGCGCCATTAAAGCCGCATATATGTTGCCTTAAACAGGCTCCTTGGCTAATATATGCGCTGTTATGAGTGCAAAAACCATCCCATCCCTGCGTGCAGGGGCCGAGCTTTCCAAACTGGGCAATGACATCGCCATCGCACGGAAACGCCGCCGCTTCACGCAACAGCGTTTGGCCGAGGGGGCCGGTGCCCATGTTGCAACCATCCGCCGTCTGGAAAAAGGGGATCCCGGCGTGTCCCTGGGTGTGCTTGCGATGGTGCTCATGACGCTCGGGGAGAGCGACAGGATTGCCAACTTGCTGGACATTGCCAAGGACGACGTCGGGCTTGTCCTCAGCGTGAACGATCTACCTCAGCGCATCCGGCCAAAGCGGCAGCGCAAAGCGGTGGCGGGGTCGCAGGATGTGCCAGAGAGGCATTCGGATCGTTCTGAACCGGAGGCATTCTGATGGGGCAAAAGATTCTCAAGGTTTGCCTGGGTGAAGCGGGGTTGGAGGTTGGCACACTGTGGTTCGAGTCGGCTGCAGGCCGCGAGCATTCCAGTTTTCAATACGATCCGGCATGGCTTGAGCATCCCCGGAGTTTTGCCATTGCGCCGCTGTTGCCGTTGGAGGCCGACAGAAGGTTCTTCAAAAGCCGGAACGAACAAACCTCTTCATTGCCGTTGCCGATTGCAGATACCACACCTGACTCTTGGGGACGGAGCATCCTTCGGAAGGATGTCCGTTTCAATCGAAGAGAAAGCGGGCCACTTACCGAGATGGATTTCTTGACGGCGGTGGATGATTTCAGTCGAATGGGCGCTCTGCGTTTTCGGGAAGTCGGCGATGCCCAGCCATTTCTTGCCGCCGGGTACGGTGGACGGCACTTGATTCCGCCATTGTTGCATCTGGATCAACTGGGTCAGGCAATTGCCAGTGCGCAGAGCGACGAACCGGACATGGTTGCGTTGCGCCGGCTTCGACAAGTAGGCACTACACTGGGGGCGCCCGTCCCAAATGCTCCATCATTGACACGGATGGCAGTTTGGCTGTCGCAAAGTTCACGTCAAGGTACGACACGCATGCGGTCGAGAGGGCCGAGGTACTGACACTGAAATTGGCGCGCATATGCGGACTCGATGTGCCCAAGGCACGCATCGAGATGAGCGACGGCTTGCCCGTGGCGATCATCCAGCGCTTCGACCGCTCGGATAAAGGCCGCATTCCTTTTATCTCGGCCCAGACCATGCTCGATGCTCCAACTGCGACCGGGGGCACGTATGTGAGTCTGGCTGACACCATCCGCCAGCACACCGCGTCTCCCCACGAGGAAATGCACGCGCTTTTTCGGCGTGTGGGCTTCAGCATTCTTGTCTCAAATGTTGACGATCACTTGAAGAATCACGGCTTCCTGTATGCCGGTAATGGGAAATGGCGGCTATCGCCTGCTTTCGATGTCAACCCTGCCCCTGAGCGGTTTCGCGAACTCAAGACAGCCATCGCTGATCCGGCGGATCCAAGCTCCTCTATCGCGTTGCTGATGGATCATTCATTCTGTTTCGAGATCGATCCGGATAAAGCGGCCCAAATTGTGGGATCCATGGCCAAAACGATTCAGATGAACTGGCGCGTGCTGGCACACGAGGCAGGCATGAGCCGGGCAGAGGTTGGGGATTACCGCTTGGCGTTTGAACATGAAGAGGCGAAATACGCCGCGCGTGCGGTGGCGCCGACTGTCGTTGCGCCGGGCTTGGAACCACAGGCAGCAGATACCGCAAAAGGTAGCATGCAGCGCCAACCCCGCAAAGACATCGCCGCAGCCACGCCGCAAGCGCAATCCGACAACGTGGCGGACGGCTTCGATCCATCCCCATGAATGGGAATGGATGTGCAATCGTAACTACTCAGCCCCCGGACCCACGGCCCAGCCGATCAACCAAAGCGAGGCTGGACCGGAGAGTCCTCCTTCGCGCGCGGGCCGTACTTGTGCAATGACTTGGGCTGGGGCTTGTTGAACCCATCACTGGAGGGTGGCTTGCTGGAGTTGCAGTTGTTCAGATTGAGCCGCGCTTGCAGTTCGTTGATCTGCGCCGTCAGCAACTGAACACCGCCGCATTGGACGAAGCGCTGTTCCAGAACCTGCCCGCGGGCCGCTACAGATTCCGCGCACGCGCGGCAAACCACCAGGATGCGAGCGGACGGCTGCTCAGCAAACCCGGAATCACGGTCAACCAGCCGGTCTTCCTGAACTACAACGCGATCAACGTCGAATGGAGCGTGCGCGGAATCACGATCCAGGACCACTACGAGGTGACGCTCAACGCCACCTTTAATTCCTGGTGGAACTGTCGGTAACACTGCAAGCCAAACAACGCATCACGATCCCATACCGCGTCATTGCCCTGCAATCACTGGACACAGCGGCGGACAGCGGCAACGCGTCGGGCGGCGGGTGCGACAACTACAGCAACACCCTGAACGTTCGGGTGCGGGAGCGGGCTCGGGCGGGTTTGGGGGAGGCAGCGGCAGCAGCACGCCGATCAAGATGAAGGGCAGGCGGTGCGTATACGTGGCCACGGGAGGAATGCAGTGCAACTGAACAACACGCAGGCGAAAAAGATGCAAGAAACCCTGCTGACTTGGATCGAAGCGCTAAAACGCAGCAGCAGGGCTGTGCTGCTGGTGCTCGCGACAGCGGTCCTGCTGCCCGCGCAGGCGCAGTCCATGGCAGCGGCGCAGGTCACACTGCCCAACGGCTACCTGAATCTGCGCTCAAACGATTTGGTCGTCAGCAGCGCAATGGGCCCCATGCGCTGGACCCAGGAATGGGACGGCCATGAATGGCGCTTCAACCCGCAATGGGAAAGCCTTTCGCAGAATTGGAAAAACCTCACGGGGAGCAGCAGCGCCAGCGCCGAGATCGGCGCCACCACCAGCACGGGAGACTCCGGATGCTGGATCTGGGTTGACGATGACTGGCAGCCCTCGCTGCAAATGACCGTCGGCGGTGGCGTTGTCATGGTCGA
The DNA here is from genome assembly GCF_000193225.1 of Verminephrobacter aporrectodeae subsp. tuberculatae At4. Classification (GTDB taxonomy): domain Bacteria; phylum Pseudomonadota; class Gammaproteobacteria; order Burkholderiales; family Burkholderiaceae_C; genus Acidovorax; species Acidovorax aporrectodeae. The sequence goes on from NZ_AFAL01000690.1 coordinate 10,253, forward strand.
CGGCGTTGCGCAAGCCAATCCCATGGTGGCCAAACGCAGCACCCCCTTCAACCGCAAGATCAGCGACGGCAGTTCCGCCGACTACCCAGCGCCCCAACGGGTCAGCCTTGACTACGCCGCCCTGTGCCCCGGAACCAAGGCCCAGTTTGTGGATACGGAAGCCATCCGCCGCGGCAGCCAGCTCTTCATGGGCGACGCCGGGCGCTATACATTCGACAATCGATCCGTTCTGGAAAAACGCCCGATCCAACAGCTGCCAGCCGCCTCGACGACAGCAAGCCACACCCGTGAGGACTCCACCCGCACGCCCCCTGCACCCCCGGCACCCGAGAGCACCGCCAAAGGCTTTCGCTGGAGCAAGAGAAACGGCGACTGGATGGACTACGACGCCCAAGGCCAGGGCGTGGCCTTTGGCGACCGCAACGGCAACACCATCTGGCTGCAGCGCGACGCCCAGGGCCGGCTGCTGAGCACGGTCGATGACAGCGGCCATACCCTGCTGAGCTTTCACTACACGGGCGAACTGCTCACCGAAGTAAAAGACTACCCCCTGGCCACCGTGGCGGGCGATCTGCCATCGCGCTCGATCAAGTACCAGTACGACGAAAAAAACCGCCTGACCCAAATCACGGACCCGCGCGGCAACACCATCCAATACGCCTACGATGCGGCTAACCGCCTGATCCGGATCACGGACCAAGAGGGTCGAACAGAGCGCATCGTCTATGAGGGGTGAGGGGCTCCTCGTCGTTTCGTGTGGAAACCAACATGCACAATAGCCGCTGGTAGCGGACGCCAGCGGGCAGGTCGCCTCGGGCCTGTCCACAGGTCCACCAAGTTGATGTTGAACATGGGAGTGTCTGATGGGTGTTGAACTGGAAGCGCTGTTCACCAATGCGCTGGGGCTGCAAGCGCCGTGGGTTGTCGAGAACGTCAAACTCAACACCACCGACCGCCG
>NZ_AFAL01000689.1 GCF_000193225.1 Verminephrobacter aporrectodeae subsp. tuberculatae At4
GGTGCTGGCCAGGCCCAGCTGCTGTCCTTCGCGGTCGAAGGCCACGGCCTTGATGACCGAGGTGCCGGCGTCAACGCCGATGATGAGGTCTTGCTGCTGCATGGTTTTGGGGCTCAGAGATCGGCGCCGTGCAGCAGGGCGCGTCCGCTGTGGCTGTCGAACAGGTGCAGCGCCGTCTGCGGCAGGTCCAGCGTGACGGGGCTGTGCTCGGCCAGATCGACCGCGCCGTCGGTCACCACGAGCAGCAGCGTCGGCCCCCCGAGGTGAATGCCGATATGGCTCTGGTCGCCCTGCCACTGGTTGAAGGCCAGTGTGCCGTGCAGCGTGTTCGCGTTGCCGCCCGCCGGCGCGGCGCCGATGCGCACCTTGTGCGGCCGCACGCCCAGATGCACTGCGTGCCCGTCGCGCAGGCCGTCCGCGGCGGGCACGCGGGCGCTGTCGCCCAGGTCCAGGCGCAGCGCATCGGTGCCCGCCGCGGCGGGCAGCACGACCCCGATCCGGCTCCCACGGCGCGACACCCGGGCCGGCAGCAGGTTCATCGCGGGCTCGCCGATGAAGCCGGCAACGAACAGGTTCGCCGGCCGCTCCTTGAGGTCCTCGGTCGTGGCGAACTGCTGCAACACGCCGTCGGACATCACCGCGATGCGGTCGGACAGCGCCATGGCCTCGGTCTGGTCGTGCGTCACGCACAGCACGGTCATCCGGTGCGCGACCAGATAGTCCTTGATGCGCGCGCGCAGCAGCGCGCGCAGCTGTGGCTCGAGCTGCGACATCGGCTCGTCGAGCAGGTGCAGGTCGGCGTGGCGCACCAGCGCGCGCGCCAGGCTCACGCGCTGCTGCTGTCCGCCGGAGAGCGTGGGCGGGTAGCTGTCGAGGATGTCCGTGATTTCGAGCAGTTCGGCGACCTGGCGCACGCGCGCGCGCACCTGCTCGCGCGGCGTCTTGCCGCGCAGCAGGCTGAAGGCGATGTTCTCGTGCACGCTCAGCGGCGGGTACAGCGCGTAGCCCTCGAAGGCCATGGCCACGTTGCGTTCGGCGGGCGCGAGCTGGTCGATGGCCCGGTCGCCGATGCGGATGCTGCCTTCGCTGAGCGTCTCGAAGCCGGCGATCATGCGCAGCGTCGAGGTCTTGCCGCAGCCCGACGAGCCGAGCAGCGAGACGATTTCGCCGTCGCCGATCTGCATGTTCACCGACTTCACCACGTACCTGTCCGCGCGGTCGTAGATCTTGCTGACGTTCTGGAGGGTGACGCATGCCATGGCTGGAGGTCCTGGTTCGGCCGGCTTCAGACGCGCGCCCCGCTGACCGGGTCGAAGAACATGCTGCGCCCGGGCGCGAGCGTGGCGAAGCCGCGCAGGTGCCCGCGCTGCGCGGCGAGGGCGGGGTCCTCGGGCCGGCTCGACAGCAGTTCCACGCCGTCGTCGGTCCTGAGCAGCGCGACGGTGCGCACGTTCATCGGCATCGCCGCCTCCAGGGTCACGGGCAGCGCGCCGGGGCGGGGGTCGGTGCCGAACAGCAGGTCCTCGGGGCGCACGCCGAGCACGCAGCGGCGGCCCGCGAGGTCGGCGCGCGGCTCGGGCAGGGCCAGCGCCCGGGCGCCAATGGGCACTTCCAGCGCACCGCCCGGGCCCGGGCCCGGGCGGCGGCGCGGCGTCACCTCCAGGAGGTTCATCGGCGGGTCGCCGAACAGGCGCGCCACCGCGCGGCTTTGCGGATTGTGGTAGACGCCGGCGGGCGAGTCGATCTGCTGGAAACGGCCGTCCACCAGCACGCCGATGCGGTCGCCGAGCGCCAGCGCTTCGCGGTAGTCCTGCGTCACGTAGAGCACCGTCGAGCCGAAGGCCCGGAACAGCTTCGGGAACTCGATCCGCATCTCGAAGCGGATCTTCGCGTCCACGTTGCGCAGCGGGTCGTCGAGCAGAAGCATCTGCGGCCTGTGCACCAGGCTGCGCGCCAGCGCGGTGCGCTGCTTCTGGCCGTTGGACAGCTGCCGGGGGCTGTGGCCGAGCACCGGACCGATGCGCAGCAGCGCCGCCACCTCCCGGACCTGCTGCGCGATCGCGGCCTCGTCCATCCTGCGCGCGCGCAGCGGGCTGGCGATGTTCTCGAACGCGCTCATGTGCGGGTAGAGCGCGAAGTTCTGGAAGGCCATGGCCACGTCGCGCTGCTGCGCGCCGGAGTCCCCGGCCGGCTGGCCGTCGATCCAGACCTGGCCCGCGTCGGGCGTCAGCAGGCCGGCGATGTGGCGCAGCAGCGTGGTCTTGCCCGATCCCGAACCGCCGAACACCACCAGGCATTCGCCGCGCTGCACCTCCAGGTCGAGGCCGTCGAGAACCTGCTTGCGGCCAAAGCCCTTGGACAGGCCGCTGATTTTCAGATGGGGCATGCGGGGTTCCTTGCGCGCTTTCATTGCACATTTCAGTGGATTGCGCGGCCGTGCGTCAGCCCTTGACCGCGCCGAGGCTCAGCCCTTCGACGAGGTAGCGCTGCGCGAACAGGGCGATTCCCGCCGTGGGCAGCACGCTGATCATCAGCGCCGCCGCGATCTGGCCGTACTGGATTCCGGACGCGGTGATGAAGGCCAGCGCCCCGACCGTGACCGGCTGCACGCTCGACGAGCCGAGGATCAGCGCGAACACGAAGTTGTTCCACGCGAAGATGAACGCGAGCAGGCCTGCAGCGGCGATTCCGGGGCGCGCCAGCGGGATCGCGATGCGGAAAAAGCCCTTGATCCAGCTGTGGCCGTCGAGGCGGTAGGCGTTCTCGATGTCCGGGCTGATGTCCTCGAAGTAGCCGCGCACGATCCACAGGATCAGCGGCAGCGTGATGAGCTGATACACCCAGATCAGCCCGGCGTAGGTGTCGTACAGGCCGATCTCCTGAAAGTACAGCTGCAAGGGCAGCAGCACCAAAATGGGCGGCGCGAAACGAAAGCTCAGCAGCATGAAGGCAATGTCCTCGCCGAGCCGGAACCGAAAGCGCGCGAACGCGTAGGCCGCGGGCACGCCGAGCAGCAGCGAGAGCAGCACCGACGCGCCCGACAGCAGCAGGCTGTTCCAGAGGTTGCGCATGTAGTCGCTCGGCAGCATGCCCACGTCGGTCCTGAGCTGGCCCGCGATCAGCGCGGCGTAGTTCTCCAGCGTGGGGCTGAAGGCCAGCGTGGGCGTGCTGCGCAGGATGTCCTGGTTCGTCATGAAGGACATCAGCAGGACCCAGACGAAGGGGAACAGGAAGAACAGCCCGACGGCCGTGAGCAGCACGGGGCGCGCCAGGCGCCGCAAGAGGGTGGAGTCCATGGTGTGTCCGTCTCCCGGGTTGCGCGCCAGGCGTCAGGTGTCAGACCTGCCCGCGGGCTCTTTGCCGCAGCGCGAGCCAATGCCGGATGAACAGCGTTGACAGCGCGTAGGTGATGGCCCAGAGGATCAGCACCAGCGCCGCCGAGCGGCCGATGTTCGAGAAGCTGAACGCCTCCAGATAGGCCTGCACCTGGAACACGGTGAGCGCGTCGCCCGGGCCGCCCTGGGTCATCGAATAGATGATGTCGAACTGCTGGATGCTGTCGAGCATGCGGAACATGCCGGCCGTGAGGATGTACGGCGTGAGCATCGGCAAGGTGATGCGCAAGAACACGAAACTCGCGGGGACGCCGTCGAGCCGCGCCGCCTCGAAGGGCTGCGGCGGCAGCGCGCGCAGCCCGGCGAGCAGCAGCACGACGATGAACGGGGTGTAGACCCAGGTGTCCACCAGCACCACGGTGAACATCGCCGTCTGCGGCTGCGAGGACCAGCCGAAGTCGCTCACGCCGAGCAGCCCGAGCAGGTAGTTCAGGACGCCGAAGCCGGGGTTGGTCATGAGCTTCCACATCAGGCTCGCGATCGCCGGCGCGACCATCAGCGGCAGGATGAGCAGCACGCTCAGCGCGTTGTTCACGCGGTTGCGCTCCCTGAGCAGCAGCGCGATGCCCATTCCCAGCAGCAGCTGCACGCCCACCGTGGCCAGCGTGTAGACCAGCGACACGCGCACCGTGTTCCAGAACGCGCCGTCGGTGAACAGGTCCACGTAGTTCGCAAACCAGACGTACGCGCGCTGCTCCGGAAAGGACAGGTTGTAGCGCTGGAACGAATAGCCCACGGCGGTGAAGAAGGGGATCAGGATGCCGACGCACACCAGCAGCGCCGGCAGGCTCAGCAGGTAGGGCAGCAGCGTGCGCGCGCGTGGGTGGTTGCGCGGGCGCACGGTCGGGGCGGCCATCACGGGGGCTTCCTGGGCACCGGGGCTTGGGGTGAGGACGGGGCGCCGCGCGCGGGATCAGGCCAGGCCCACGCCCCGGAGCTTGCGCGTGAGTCCCTCGGCGAGCTTGTCCAGCCCTTCGTCCACCGGCAGCGTTGCGCCGTACATCTGCTGCAACGTGGAGGCCCAGTCGGTGGTGAACTCGGGGAACAGCTGCTGCGGTGTGAAATAGATCTTCGCGCCCTCGACGCTGGCCAGGTACTGCTTGAGGTAGCCGGGGTAGGACTTGTCGAGCCGCGCCTTGAAATCGGCGTTCTCCCACACCGATTTGCGCACCGGGTTCACCAGGTCACCCCGGGTCGCGCCGAAGGTGGTGTTCTGCGTTCCGGTGGCCCATTGCAGCAGGAACCAGGCGGCCTCCTTCTGCTTGGAGAACGCGCTCATGGCCAGCGACCAGATCCAGATGTTCGGCGTGGGCGCCTTGGCGGCCGGGTTCGGCGTGAACGCGGCGTAGGCCAGGTTGCCCGCCTCCTGGTTGCTGCCGCCGTTGAAGAAGTAGCCCAGGATGTCGGCGTCGTAGACCATCGCGGAGTTGCCCGCTCCCAGGTCGTTGCCGACCTCGTACCAGGTGTAGTTGGTCCAGTTCTTCGGCCCGCCGTTCTTCACCATGTCGATCCACTGCTGGTGGAACTGCTTGCTCTGCGGCGTGTTCATCGCCGGCGCCAGCTTGCCGTCCGCGCTGGTGAAATCCTTGTTGCCGAAGTTCGTGTACGCGGACAGAAAGCCCGCGTGGATCGTCGCCCAGCTGCGCGAGCCGCGCACGCCGATGCCGTAGCCCTTGCCGCTCCTGCTGATGCGCGCGGCCTTGTCGGCCATGTCCGCGAGGTTCGTCGGCACGCTCAGCTTCAGGGAGTCGAACAGGCGCTTGTTGTAGGACAGGCTGTTGAGCTCGAAGCCCCAGGGCAGCGCCCATTGCTTCGCGCCCGGGCCGCCCAGCGCGGAGCCGGCCCTGCCGTCCCACGCGGTGGCCGCGCGCAGGTTCTGGTAGACATCGTCCCAGGCGTAGTGGGCCGAGGTCAGCCGGGGGTCCGTGAGGTACTGGTTCAGATCGACGATCTGGCGCGCCGGGCCGTACTTCCAGGTCTGGTAGGCGCCGGTCATGAAGGCGTCGTACTGGCTGCTCTTGCTCGCCAGGGCCGCGGTCACCTTGTCGAAATAGACATCTTCCGGAAAGATGTCGTAGCCGACGTTCAGACCGGTCAGGGTCTTGAAGTTTTCGATGTTCCTGACCATCGCGTCCACGTAGGGATGCTTGTTCAGCAGCAGCCGGATGGTCTTGCCCTTGTGCTTCATGAAGTCCACGCCGCCGTCCTCGGCGAGGGCTTCGGTGGACACTGCGTTGAGCATCAGTCCCGCGGCGCTGGCGCTGAAACCGAGCGCCGCGGCGCGCGCGAGAAAGCCCCGGCGGTCCAGCCGTTGCGCGTGACAGGCCCGGGCCAGGGCCTTGAGTGTTTCAGACATGGTGTGCGTCTCCGGTTTTTTTTAATGTGAGCGGGTCCCGGCTGCTGCGCCGCTTCCCCGGGTTCGAAGCACCGCCTTGGCAGTGGCCTCGTCCACGATCAGGGCCGTCAACACGCCGGTGCGCAGCACCGCCCGGATCGATTCGGCCTTGTACTTGCCGCCTGCGACGGCGAGCACCTGGCGACCGCGCAGCTCGTCGAGTCCAACGCCGACGGCGCGCGCGTTCATTTCATGCGCGATCAGGCTGCCGTCGGCCGCGATGAAGCGGCCCGCGAGCTCGCCCACCGCACCCGCGGCGCGGATCGACTTGAGCTCCGCAGGGGTCAGCGACTGGCTGCGCAGCAGATGCGTTGCGGGCGTCAGGTCGGCGATTCCGACCACGCACAGCTGGCATTCGCGTGCCAGGCGGAACACGTCCTGCACGCCGCGCTGCGCGCGCAGCACCTCGGCGTCGGCGACGCTGTCGGCGATGAAGGGCACGGGCATGAAATAGCACTCGCCGCCGGTGCGCTCGGCCAGCTTGGCGATCACGTCGAACGGATTCGCCGAGGAGCGCCGCGTGAGGCTGCCGAGCAGCGAGACAAAGCGCGCGCCGGGCAGCTGCAGGCTCGGCAGCCGCTCGACCATTGCGGCCAGCGTGCGGCCTTGGCCGATTCCGACGCGCTGCAGCGTGCCGCTGCCAAGCAGCCGGTGCAGGTAGCGTGCGGCGGCAGAGGCCAGGCTGGCGATGGTCGATTCCGGCGGCTGCGTGCCGTCGTCCACGTCGGGAACGACCACGCAGCGGTCCAGGCCGAAGCGCTGCATGAGCTCGTCTTCGAGCGCCAGGCACTCGGCGGGGACGCCTTCGACGAAGAACTTCACCAGACCGTTCTTCATGGCCGAGGCCACCAGCCGCTGCACCTTGACGCGGGTGATTCCCAGGCGCTCGGCGATCTCCTCCTGCGTATGGCCGCCCACGTACGCGAGCCACGCAGCGCGGATGGCCAGGCTCTGCTCAGCGTCCACGGCGGACTCCGGTTCTTGGTGATAGAACAATTGTTCTGAACACATTCATTTGTTCAATACTGTGCACGGAAAAGCGGCACACCACACGGGTGATTACCCTGGGGATGCGTTCCGGGTTCGGGGGGCGTCCGGTGGGCATGCGCCAGAAGGGGCTGGCGGACCGGCCCGGACCCAAGCCTTGCGCTCGGGTCGCCCGCTGGCGGCGGGGGTCTCTGTCAGGCTGTGGCGTGCACGGGTTGGGCGACCAAGCGCACACCGAGGGCGGCACAGACGCGGCTTACCGTGTCGAATCGCGGTTCGCTCCCGGGCCGAAGGGCTTTGTACAAGGCTTCCCGGGTGATGCCGGAATCCCGCGCAATCTGCGTCATGCCGCGCGAACGGGCAATGTCTCCGAGAGCGGCCGCCAGCAGCCCGGGATCGTTCTCTTCAAGAACGGCCGTGATGTACGCGGCAACGTCTTCCGCGCTGTTCAGGTACTCGGCTGCATCGAACTCGGGGAGTTCGGAGACTTTGATCTTCTTGGTCATGGTTCAATCCTCCAAAGACTTTGCTATCTCGATGGCCTTGTCCATGTCGGCCTGCTGCGTTGACTTGCTGCCGCCGCCGAGCGCACTTGATCAAGCGCAAACAAAGGACCCGGCAGGCATGCAGCCCGGCGTCACCACCCCACCGCAACGTCCCCTCACATGCCCAGCGATTTGAGCAGGGACTCGGTGTCGTCCTGCCCCGTGGTGTGTGCTGCGGGTGCGGTCTGCGGTGGTGGCTGCGGCGGCTGCGATTCGGCCATGAGCGCGTCGGGGTCGGGCGCGTCCTGGGCCTCGAAGTCGTGGAGCTTGATGAACTCGGTGTGGTCGATCGCGAGTTCCAGATAGAAAATGTTGTTGCTCCCCGTGTAGAAGCTCACGCGCCGGGCTTCGGGATTGTCGAGGTGGGCGTTCACGCTGAGCATGACCTGCTTGTTGAGCACCAGCACCTTGGGCTGGTTCTGCGTGATGTGGGTTTGCAATTCGCGCCGCACCCTGCCCGTGAAGTCGCCCACCACCTGGTTCATGAGTTCGCCCATGACGTTGCTCACCTCGTCCGACGTGTACGAGCTCGCCAAGTCTGCCCTGGACATGCCCATGTTGAGCAGGTAGTTGGCGTAGAGCTCCATGGCGGCCTGGGCCGAGAAGTTGATGATCACCAGCCCCGAGAAGCCGCCGTCGAACAGCACGAAGCAGCCGATGTCCGGTTTGAGGCTGGTCTTGCTGATGCGCTGGACCATCCCGGAGTAGTGGATCGGACTGTGCGTGGCCAGGTTCAGCACCCGGGTGACGGAGTTGCACAGGCTGATCAGCAGGTCATCGGTGCCGTAGGCGCTGGTTTTTTCGGACTGGCTCATGGTGTCTTGTGGCGCTTTGGCCCTCCGGGATGGACGCTGCGCACAGCATAGGCCAAGGCGCCGCGCGAGGCCAGAGCGCAACGCCGCCGCAGGGCGCGCGCCGGCGCTGAGAAGGCTCTGCCCGGTCGGGCGGTCCGGGCGGTCCGGGCGGTCCGGGCGTCGGCGGGATACATGTACGCCACCCGGCGTATTTGCGCCGCACCCGCCCTGCTCCAGAATCCGGACCAGCGCCCGATGAGCCTGCTCTGGCCCGTCGGGCGCGTTTGAAACGGTTTGAAACCACCCACCGGAGAAGCATCCATGCAACGTCGCCATTCGCTCCAGGCCCTTGCGGCCGCCGCCGCACTCGCCGGCCTGTCCGCGCTCCCCGCCCAGGCGCAGGGCACGATCAAGGTCGGCATCCTGCACAGCCTGTCGGGAACCATGGCGATTTCGGAAACCGTGCTCAAAGACACCGTGCTCATGGCCATCGACGAAATCAACGCCCAGGGCGGCGTGCTGGGCAAGAAGCTCGAACCCGTGGTGGTCGACCCGGCATCGAACTGGCCGCTGTTTGCCGAAAAAACCCGGCAGCTGCTCGGCCAGGACAAGGTCGCGGTGATCTTTGGCTGCTGGACCTCGGTGAGCCGCAAGTCGGTGCTGCCCGTGGTCGAGGAAATGAACGGCCTGCTGTTCTACCCCGTGCAGTACGAGGGCGAGGAACTGAGCAAGAACGTGTTCTACACGGGCGCCGCGCCGAACCAGCAGGCGATCCCGGCCGTGGACTATCTGATGGGCAAGGACGGCGGCAGCGCCAAGCGCTGGGTGCTGCTCGGCACCGACTACGTCTACCCCCGCACCACGAACAAGATCCTGCGCGCCTACCTCAAGTCCAAGGGCGTGAAGGACGGCGACATCGACGAGAAGTACACCCCGTTCGGTCACTCGGACTACCAGACCATCGTCGCGGACATCAAGAAGTTCAGCCAGGGCGGCAAGACTGCCGTGGTCTCGACCATCAACGGCGACTCCAACGTGCCCTTCTACAAGGAGCTGGGCAACGCCGGCCTGAAGGCCAAGGACGTTCCCGTGGTCGCCTTCTCGGTCGGCGAGGAGGAACTGCGCGGCGTGGACACCAAGCCGCTGGTGGGGCATCTCGCGGCCTGGAACTACTTCCAATCGATCAAGGGCCCGGCGAACAGCGAGTTCATCAAGAAGTGGAGCGACTACGCGAAGGCCAAGGCCATTGCCGGCCACAAGGACAAGCCGCTGACCAACGACCCGATGGAGGCCAGCTACATCGGCGTGAACATGTGGAAGCAGGCGGTGGAAAAAGCCAAGAGCACCGATGTGGACAAGGTGATCGCCGCGATGGCCGGGCAGACCTTCAAGGCGCCGTCGGGAATCGTCTCCAAAATGGACGAAAAGAACCACCACCTGCACAAGAGCGTGTTCATTGGCGAGATCAAGGCCGACGGCCAGTTCAACGTGGTCTGGAAGACCCCCGGCCCCGTGAAGGCCAAGCCCTGGAGCCCGTACATTGAAGGCAACGAGAAGAAGCCCGACGCGCCCGAAAAGAAATAAGCTCCGGCTCTTTGCTGCTTGCGGGGAGCCAGCTCCCCCTCTTGACCGGATTCTTATGTTGCGATGCTTTCTGGCGCTGTGCGCCGGCCTGACGCTGTGCACCGGCGCCGCCCAGGCACTGACCGCCGGGCAGGCGCTGGCCATGGCCGCAGGGGACACCGACGACCGCGTGGCCGCCGTGCAGCAGGCCGTGGTGCACGCCGATGAGCGCACCGCGGCCTTTTTGCAGGCACTGGCCGACGACGCGGTGAAGATCGCCGCGGGCAAGGCGCTGATCGTGCGCGGCGACCAGGGGCAGGACCCGGTCACCGGCGCCGGAGTGCCCCTGCCCGATGACGCCGAAGACGTGATCAACAACAACCGCATGCGCGGCGAGATCGACCAGGCCCTGGCGACCCTGGCGCTGTTCGACCAGGACGCATCCCGGCGCCTGGCCGCCGCGCGCGCGCTCACGCGCGCGCCCGACGCGGGCCGCATGGCGCTGCTCGACAGGGCGCTGGCGCAGGAAACGCAGGCGCGCGTCAGGGCCCAGCTGGAGTTGGCCCGCGCCGCCACGCTGCTGGGCAGCGCAGACGCCGCGCAGCGCATCGCCGCCGCGCAGGCGCTGTCGGCCAGCGCCACGCCCGATACGCGCCTGCTGCTCAACGAGCGCGCCACGCTCGAGGAGGACGCAAAGGTCCGGGCCGCGCTCGGCACCGCGCTGCGCGCCATCGACGGCCAGCTCGCCTGGGGCGAGCGCCTGGGCGCCGCGTTCTCGGGAATCAGCCTGGGCAGCATCCTGCTGCTCGTGGCGCTGGGCCTGGCCATCACCTACGGCCTGATGGGCGTGATCAACATGGCGCACGGCGAGCTGATGATGATCGGCGCCTACGCCACCTACGTGGTGCAGGGCGTTTTCCAGAAGTATTTCCCGGGGGCCTTCGACTGGTATCTGGTCGCCGCATTGCCGCTGGCGTTTGGCGCGTCGGCGGCGGTGGGCGCGGTGCTCGAGCGCGGCGTGCTGCGCTTTCTCTACGGGCGGCCGCTGGAGACCCTGCTCGCCACCTGGGGCATCAGCCTGGTGCTGATGCAGTTGGTGCGCACGCTCTTCGGCGCGCAGAACGTGGGCGTGGAAAACCCCGCGTGGATGAGCGGCGGGGTGCAGCTGCTGCCCAACCTCACGCTGCCCTACAACCGCCTGGTGATCATGGGCTTTGCCATCGCCGTCCTGCTGGGCATGGGCTGGATCATCGGGCGCACGCGCCTGGGGCTGTTCGTGCGCGGCGTCACGCAGAACCGGCCGATCGCGTCCTGCATGGGCGTGCACACCGCGCGCATCGACACCCTGGCGTTTGCGCTCGGCTCGGGAATCGCCGGCCTGGCCGGTTGCGCGCTGAGCCAGGTGGGCAACGTGGGCCCGGACCTGGGGCAGAGCTACATCGTCGACGCCTTCATGGTGGTGGTGCTCGGCGGCGTGGGGCAGCTCGCGGGCACCGTTTACGCGGCGCTCGGCCTGGGCGTGCTGAGCAAGTTCCTCGAAGGCTGGGCGGGCGCGGTGCTGGCGAAGATCGCCGTGCTGCTGCTGATCATCGTCTTTATCCAGAAACGGCCGCAGGGCATTTTTGCGCTCAAGGGGCGCAGCGCGGATTGACATGACCGAGCCATCCCTTCCCCTCCCCCTCCAACTGCCCGCCCCGGCACCGCTGCTCACGCGCGCGGGCTGGTCGGCCTTCGCCGCGGCCCTGGTGGCGGTCTGCGCGCTCGCGCCCGTGCTCAATCTGTGGCTGCCTGCGGGCAGCATGTTCCACCTCTCCGACTACGCCGTGGCGCTGCTGGGCAAGATCATGTGCTACGCCATCTGCGCGCTGGCCATGGACCTGATCTGGGGCTATACCGGAATCCTGAGCCTGGGCCACGGCCTGTTCTTCGCGCTGGGCGGCTACGTGATGGGCATGTACCTCATGCGCCAGATTGGCCGCGACGGCAATTACAAGAGCACTCTGCCCGACTTCATGGTGTTCCTCGACTGGAAGGAACTGCCCTGGCACTGGGCGTTGTCGGACAGCTTCCTGGCCACGCTGCTGCTCATCGTGGCCGTTCCGGGGGGGATCGCCTTCGTGTTCGGCTACTTCGCCTTCCGCTCGCGCATCAAGGGCGTGTACTTCTCCATCATCACGCAGGCCATGACCTACGCGGCCATGCTGCTGTTCTTCCGCAACGAGACCGGCTTTGGCGGGAACAACGGTTTTACCGACTTCAAGCGCATCCTGGGCCAGCCGATCGCCACGCAGAACATGCGCATGGCGCTGTTCGTGCTCACGGGCCTGGCCCTGCTCGGCTTCTTTCTGCTCGCGCGCTGGCTGGTGCGCAGCAAGTTTGGTCGCGTGCTGCAAGCCCTGCGCGACGCCGAGAGCCGCGTGATGTTCTCGGGCTATTCGCCGCTGCCGTACAAGCTCAGCGTCTGGACCCTGAGCGCCATGATGTGCGGCGTCGCGGGGGCCCTGTACGTGCCGCAGGTCGGCATCATCAACCCCGGGGAAATGAGCGCCGCGAACTCCATCGAGATCGCCGTATGGGCTGCCGTGGGCGGGCGCGCCACGCTGATCGGACCCATCGTGGGCGCGTTCGTCGTGAACGCCGCGAAGAGCTGGCTCACGGTCACGGCGCCGGAGTTCTGGCTGTATTTTCTGGGCGCGCTGTTCATCGCCGTGACGCTGTTCCTGCCCCATGGCCTGGTCGGCCTGCTCAAGCAGCTCAGGGGCCGGGCGACAAAGGCCGAGGCCGCGCCATGACGCCCGATCTGCTGGAGCAGGGCGCGCGGCGCCTGGCCGACAGGCAGGCCCGTCTGGCGGCCCCGGGGCAGACCGCGTCCGGCGGGCGCGCCGCGGGTTTCTCGCGCCTGGCCACACCCGGCGAGGTGGACCTGGCGCACGGCCGCATCCTGTACCTGGAGGGCGTGAACGTCAGCTTTGACGGCTTCAAGGCGATCAACGATCTGAGCCTGGACATTGCGCCGGGCGAACTGCGCTGCATCATCGGCCCCAACGGCGCGGGCAAGACGACGCTGATGGACATCATCACCGGGAAGACCCGGCCGGACAGCGGAACGGTGTACTTCGGCTCGACCATCGACCTGCTGCGCCACAACGAGCCCGGGATCGCCAGCCTGGGAATCGGCCGCAAGTTCCAGAAACCCACGGTGTTCGAGGAGCTCACGGTGTTCGAGAACCTGGAGCTCGCCTTGAAGACGCACAAGGGCGTGGCGTCCAGCCTGTTCTTTCGCATCGACTCGGCGCAGTCCGACCGCCTGGCCGAGACCCTGCACACCATCCACCTGGCCGGCAGCGTGGCGCGCAGGGCCGGCGACCTGAGCCATGGCCAAAAGCAGTGGCTGGAGATCGGCATGCTGCTGATGCAAGACCCGAAGCTGCTGCTGCTCGACGAGCCGGTGGCCGGGATGACCGACGAAGAAACCGCGCGCACCGCCGAGCTGTTTCTGCGCCTCAAGGGCCGGCACTCGCTGATGGTGGTCGAGCACGACATGGGGTTCGTGCGCAGCATCGCGCAGACCGTCACCGTGCTGTGCGAGGGCTCCGTGCTCGCGCAGGGAACGCTCGATCAGGTGCAGGCCGACGAGCGCGTGATCGAGGTCTACCTGGGGCGCTGACGCCGGGAAAGACCGCAACCCCACACAAGACACCATGCTGACCGTCCAGAACGTCAACCAGTACTACGGCGGCTCGCACATCCTGCGCGACGTGAGCCTGAGCGCCGCGCCGGGCAAGGTCACGGTGCTGCTCGGGCGCAACGGCGTGGGCAAGACCACGCTGCTCAAAAGCCTGATGGGCCTGGTGCCCATCCGCAGCGGCACCATCCACCTGGACGGCCAGGCCATCACCCGGGCCACGCCGTACGCGCGCGCACGCGCCGGAATCGGCTACGTTCCGCAGGGGCGCGAAATCTTCGGCCGCCTCACGGTGGAAGAAAACCTGCGCATGGGCCTGGCGTACAGGAGCCGATCCACCCCGGTGCCGCCGCAGCTGTACACGCTGTTCCCGGTGCTCGCGCAGATGCTGCGGCGCCGCGGCGGCGACCTCTCCGGCGGGCAACAGCAGCAGCTGGCCATCGCCCGCGCCCTGGCGCCCGGCCCGCGCCTGCTGATCCTCGACGAACCCACCGAAGGCATACAGCCAAGCATCATCAAGGACATCGGCCGCGTCATCCGCCATCTCGCAGACCAGGGCGCAATGGCGATCCTGCTGTGCGAGCAGTACTACGACTTCGCGCAGGAACTGGCCGACGACTACCTGGTCATGGAGCGCGGCGAACTGATCGCACGCGGCCCGGGCAGCGAGATGCAGGCCAAGGGAATCCGCAAGCTGGTTGCGATCTGAGCGCCTGGAAGTCTGCCTTCGCGCGACCGCGTGGGCGCTTGACCCATGCGGCGGACACCTCGGACGGCAGTACCTCACCAGCAGGTCTGGCTTGGGTGAAGCACGCATTTTTGGCCTGTATAGTCAGACTTGCGAAGTCTTCATGGGGCAGGTCATGCAAAGCTGGCAAATGCAAACCGCCAAAGCGCGGTTCCCGGAACTGGTCAAGCACGCGGTCCAAGAGGGTCCGCAGGACATCACACTGCACGGACGTTCCGTGGCAGTGCTGGTCTCGCGCGAGTTGTTCGATCGCCTCAGTGGCAACGAGCAGTCGCTGGTGGACTTCATGCGCGCCTCGCCGCTGCAAGAGCACGATGGCATCGAGTTCGAACGCAGTTGCAGCCTGCCGCGTGAGATCACGTTTTGAGCTATCTGACCGACACCAACGTCCTGTCCGAACTGCGCCGCAAGCGGGCCGATTCTGGGCGAAATCCGCAAAGGCATCGAAGGTGTTGCTGACGCGGCATTCATCGGGATTGCAATGCAGGAGAGTGCGCGTGAAACCTTCGGAAGCCTTGCACTTGCACCGGGCCGCAATTCGCCGCGTGGTCGAGTCTCACCGGGCCCGGAATCCTCGGGTGTTTGGCTCTGTCCTGCACGGTCAGGATACGGACAGCAGCGATCTTGACATCCTGATCGACCCGACATCAGAGACAACACTGTTCGACATTGGCGCGATCCGCCACGAGTTGGGTCAACTGCTCGGTGTCCCGGTGGATGTATTGACCCCCAACGCCTTGCCGGACAAGTTCCGGGCATGGGTGGTCGCTGAGGCCCTCCCTGTATGAGCCGCGATCAGGGCTGTCTTTCCCCCTGCGTCAGAATAGTTGTCGTCGCCATAGGACCAAGATTTTTCGGTTCCCTGGTGTCCTGCCCCGCAGATATCAACACATGAAACGGCGCCTCTCGCGCCATGTCCAACCTATCGGAAGGAACTTGACCATGACCACCATGACCACCATGACCCCACCCCCCAAGAGCTACATAACCGACGCCAGGCGCGAGGAAATGCGCGCCGGTGGGCTGGACCAGGACGGCATCTACGTAGCTGAGTCCGTGGCGGCCGGCGCTGCAGGCGATAGAAATGCCGCTTGGGGATGGCTTGCCCGCGCCGAGCTGTACCCGCAAACCCTTATGGGGCTCAAGAGGCGCAATAGTGCGCAGTTCATCCGCGATATGGGCTTCAAGACGGCGAAGGCCGACGCGTTCTACGGACCTGGGTGGCTGGATCGGGATGATCTGTGAAAAATGATGCGCTTGAGGCGCTCGATCAATTGCTGGCAGCGGAAGAAGACTTCTTTCGGCGACCACCAAGCGTCGAAGCGGCCAGGAGTCTGCAAGGCACGCGGCACGAGATGCAGGGACATATCCGCGCGATCGGGCGCAGCGGCGACCTGCCCTTGATCGTCACGGCCGAGCGGATGATCGTCGATGGCGACTTGGTGCGCTACGCAAACAGCGTCGCCATGACCAACAGCCTGAAAGCAGCCATTGGCGAGCTATCCGCTGCCGAACGGCACATCGGCATCGTGGATGACCCGCAGAAGTACCGGGCGGTGGATCAGGCGCACAGCCTGCCGAGGAACCGCAAGGGCGGCCTGCCCTTGGACGAAGCCCGCCAAGCATTGGCGAGCCATTACACGCGGCTGAACAACCTGGACAAGGCCCGGCTCGTAGATGATGAGAAGAAGGTCATCGACGCCAGGAAGACAGCCGTTTTCGAGGCGGTGAAGCTCTACACGGCCCGCCAAGCCAAGACCCTGGGCGTGGATCTCGCGCAGGGGAAAAAGCGCGGAAACCGCTTGTGAAGGTCGCCCGCATCGACATGCGAGTCAGCACCGGCGCGCAGGATCTGACGCGCCATACAGCCGAACATCATCAAGGACATCGGCCGCGTCTCCGCCATCTTGCGGACCAGGGCAATCGCGCTATCCTGATTCCCCTCCCTGCGCCAGAATAGTTGTCGCCTCCATGGAACCCAAGAACTGGAACAGGCGCTCGCGCATCGCAGGCACGACCGTGTCCACCGCGCGTTCGAGTTGCTCCACGAGGCCGCCCACGCCCACGGCGAACCGCGCACCCGATGCGCTCGACGCGGAGCCCAGCGCGACGATGCCGATGCCCTCGGTCACCACGCCGCGCGAAAACGCATAGCCGCGCTCACGCGACTCCTGTACCCGGGCCTTCACGTAGTCGGCGTCGACGGTCTGGCCGCTCGGCTTGAGGCGGACGTTGCTACGGTGGATCGTGCGCGCGACATGATCGTCGCTGCCGGCCGCGAGCAGCGCCCAGCCGGTACCGGACATGCACAGCAGCCGGCGCGTGCCCGGCTGTACGTTGAACTGGATCGGGTGGCTGCCGAAGATGACGTGCACGTACTGAGCGTAGATGTCGTTCTCCACCGCGAGGATCGCGGTGAAGCGGGTCTCGCGCGCGATGTCGTCGAGCAGCGTGAGCAACTGCCCGCCCTGGAACATCGAATCCATCACCCAGTCGCCGATGGAGGCCAGGCGGGGGGTGGCGAGGTAGGCGCGCGCCGAGGAGTCGTAGCGCAAATAGCCGAGGGTGGCAACGCTCTTGAGCAGCACCTGCGTGCTCGACAGCGGATAGCCCAGCCGCTCCGATATCTCGCGCACCGTGACCGGCCGCCGCACCTCGCGCAGGTACTCGAGCACCTGAAACACCCTCCCCGCCGTCTTGATGACCGATTGCTCCAATTTCTTCTCCACGGCACCATGCCGGCACGCCTCCCGGTTCACGCCCGGCCGGACCGCGGGGATGCTACTGCAACTCGACCCCCGTGATGGCCATCAGCCGCTTCCAGCGCGCGATCTCGTCCGTCTGGTAGCGGCGCAGCTCAGCCGCCGACGACATGATCAGCTCCGTACCCTGTTTGCGGTAATAGGCTTGAATCTCCTCGGTCTGCGCCGCCTTCGCGAACAGCGCGCCCAGCTGCTCGACCACGGCGGCTGGCGTCTTCGACGACACTGCGGCCGCCACCCAGTTCACCGCGAGGTAATCCGGCCAGCCAGCCTCCCCGATGGTCGGCACCCCGGGCAGCACGATGGAGCGCTTCGGCGCGGTGAACGCCAGCGCGCGCACCCGGCCCGAGCGCGCGAGCTCGTTGGCGCCGGTGGCGTCGACCACCGCGAAGTCGACCTCCCCGGTCATGACCGCGTTCACCGCCTCCCCGGCGCCCTTGTAGTTGATGCCGGCGGTCTTCATCTTCGCCATCTCGTTGAACCACTCCGAATAGAGCATGTATGACATCGATCCGCTCGCATAGTTGAGCTTGCCGGGCCGACTGCGCGCATCGGCCACCAACTGCTCGAGCGTGCGGTGGGGCGAATTCGCCGGCACGATCACGAGGCAGGCACCGCGCGAGAGCAGCGTGATCGGCGCGAAGTCCGCCAGCGGGTCGTAGGGCAGCTTTCTGAAGGTGGCCGCATTGGTGGTGAGCGTCGAGTTGCTGCCGATGAACACCGTGTGCCCGTCGTGCGGTGGATTCAGCGCGGTCTGTACGCCGATGAATCCGTTGCCACCGGGCTTGTTCTCCACCGTCACGGACTGGCCCGTCAGGTCGCCCACGCTGCGCGCGAACAGCCGAGCCGTGATGTCTGTTCCGCTGCCCGGCGGAAACGGCACGATGAACCGCATCGCGTGCGACGGAAAGGCGCTTGCCTGCGCGAACGACGGCCTCCCCGCAGCGCCGGCCAGCGCGGCTCCTGCGCCCAGCAGCAGCAGCAGCAGCCGACGGCGATCGACGTGCGGCGGTGGCGCCGGTGTCTGGTCTTGCATTGAATGGTCTCCTCGTTGCCTTGCAATCATCAGCGCCGCGAGCCCAGCAGCGCGCGCGCCACCACCCAGCGATGCACTTCGCTGGGCCCTTCGTAGATTCGCATCAGCCGGGTTTCGTTGGCCATCTGCTGCAGCGGCATTTCCTTGGTCATGCCCATCGCGCCGAAGACCTGCATCGCCATGTCGATCACGTCCCAGGCCATCTCGGTCGCGAAGACCTTGATCATCGAAACCTGCGCGCGCGCTTCCTCGCCGCGATCGATGCGCGCCGCAGCCTCGTAGGTCATCAGGCGGCAGGCGTGGATGCGCGTGGCGGCGTCGGCCACGCTCCACTGCACGCTCTGGCGGTCGGACAGCATGGCGCCGAAGGTCTTGCGCAGCGGCGCGTAGTCGCAAACCATGTCGAGCGCGCGCTGTGCGCGGCCGATGCACCAGGCCGCCATCTGCACGCGGCGGCTCGACAGCCGCACCTGCATCGGCGCGAAGCCCTGTCCCTCGACACCCAGCAGCTGGCCCGCGCCGACGCGGCAGTCCTGCAGGCTGATCTCGTACGTCGATGCGCCCCCAAGCATGGGGATGCGACGCTCCACCACGAAGCCGGGCGTGTCCTTGTCGACGAGGAAGGCCGAGATGCCGCCGCGCGAGCCGAGCGTCATGTCGGTCACCGCCATCACGATGGTCCAGTCGGCGCTGGCGGCACGGCTGATCCAGATCTTGCGGCCGTTGAGCACCCAGGTGCCATCGGCCTCGCGCACGGCCCGCGTGCTCATCGCCGAGGGGTCAGCGCCCGCGCCGGGCTCCGAAATGGCAATGGCCGACACGGTCTCGCCGCGCGCATACGGCGCCAGGTAACGCTCGGTCTGTGTCGCATCCGCGGTCTTCAGCAGCATGCGCAGGTTGGGCGAATCGGGCGGCAGGTCATAGGGCGTGATGGTCTTGCCGAGCTCCTCGTTGACGCCCACCATCGCCGTCACCGGCAAATCGGAGCCGCCGAGTTCCCCCGGTGCGTCCAGGCCCCAGAGGCCGAGCGCGCGGGAGCGCGCGTCGAGCCGTTCGTGTTCCTCGGGCGCGAGCGTCAGCTGCCCGCCAGAGGCTTCGCGCTGGAGCACTGCGGCTTCCAGTGGCAGCAGTTCGTCGCGCACGAAGCGCGCGACCAAGTCCTTGAGCATGCGGTGTTCGTCTTCGAGTTCGAAGTTCATGGTGTGTTCGGGTGTGCTTTTTTTATTCGCCGATGACCACACGCCGGTCCTTGAGGCGCGCGATGTCCTCTTGCGCCAGTCCGGCTTCGCGCAGGATCTCCGTGGTGTGCTGCCCGACCGTGGGCGCCTGGCGGTAGACCTTCGTCGGCGTGGCGGAAAAGCGCGCGGTGGGACGCAGCTGCCGGATCGGGCCCTCTGTGGGATGCGTCGCGTCTTCGAACAAACCGACCGCCTTCAGGTGCGGATGCTCGGGCAGTTCGTCGAGTGTGTAGATCGGCGTGGCGGGAATGTCGAGCTTCTCGCACAGCAGCATCCATTCGGCCGTCGTCTTGAGCGGTGTCAGCTCGCGCAGGTGGCCGTACAGCGCCTTCACGTGCGTGTTGCGTTCCTGGCGGCTGGCGATGTTGTAGCGATCGGCCAGCTCCGGCTGCCCGACCTCGAAGAAGAACGCCTGCCAGTGGCGCTCGGTGTAGGGCAGCATGCTGACCCAGCCGTCGCGCGTGCGCACGGGCTTTCGACCGCCTTCCAGCAGCCGCGGATAACCGGCCTGCACCGTTGAGCCCTGGAAGGTCATGCCGCCCATGTGCTCGGCCAGCACGAAGGCGGCCATGGTCTCCAGCATCGGCACTTCGACGTACTGGCCTTCCCCGCTGCGCTCGCGGTGCAGCAGCGCCGCCAGCACGGCATTGCAGACCGCCAGGCCCGTGGTCTTGTCGGCGATAAGGCTCTGCGCGTAGTCGGGCTGGTCGCGGCCCACCGAGCCCACGCCCACCAGGCCGCAGGCGGCTTGGATGATGTCGTCGAAGGCGGGCCTGTCGCGGTGCGGGCCGTCCTGTCCGAAGCCGGTGGCCGCGCAGTACACGACCCGCGGGTTGAGGCGCGAGACGGCTTCGTAGCCCAGGCCGAGGCGCTCGATGGCCGCCACGCGCATGTTGTGCACCACCACGTCGATCGTCGGGATCAGCGCGCGCAGCGCCGTCACGCCCGCGGCCGACTTGAGGTCCACCGCCAGCGATCGCTTGTTGCGGTTGACGGCCAGGAAGATCGAGCTCATGCCCGGGTTCTGCGAGATGCCGTTGGCCCGCATCATGTCGCCCTCGGGCGGCTCGACCTTGATCACGTCGGCACCGTAGTCCGCCAGTATCTGGGTGGCCAGGGGGCCGAGCACCACGGCCGTGAGGTCGAGCACGCGGATGCCCTTGAGCGGCCCGCAGGCCGCGCTGGAAGTCGAATCGGTCATGAAGAAGAAAAAGAAAGAATTGGAGAGTTCGGTCGGCCGGGTTCGGCCTCAGTTCGGCAGCCCGACCAGGTGCCGCGCCATGACCACGCGCTGGATCTGGCCCGTGCCCTCGACGATGTCGAGCGCCTTCACGTCGCGGAATAGTTTTTCGATCAGGTGCTCGCCGCGGCCCGCGGCCGGCCCCATCACCTCCATCGCGAAGCTCGCCGCCTCGAACGCCGCCGGTGGCGCAAGCGCCTTCGAGGCGGAGGCCTCGACCATGTTGGGTTTGCTCTGGTCGGCCAGCCAGGCTGCGCGCAGGGCCAGCAAAAGTGCGGCCTTGAGCTTTCGGCGCGATCGCTCCATCCGGTCGCGCAACCGCAGGTCCGACGCGAGGCCGTTGGCCTGCATGAACGCCGCCGCCTCGTCGAGCACGGCGCGGCCGATACCGACCGCCATGCCCGCAATGGCGGGGCGGCCCGCGTTGAAGGTATTCATCGCGCCCTTGAAGCCACCGGAGCGCTGCATGTAATAAGCCTCGCCGCCCAGCATGTTCGCCACTGGCACGCGGCAGTCGGAGAGGAAGAAGGACGTTGATTCATAGGCCCTCAGTCCCATCTTCTTCTCGATGCGGAAATCGACCAGGCCCGGCGTGCCGCGTTCGACCACGAAGGCGCGGTGGCCCGCGCGACCGAGCGCCGGGTCGATGGTGGCGAACACCACGATCCATTCCGCGCGGCCCGAATTGCCCGAGAAAGACTTTGCGCCGTTGAGCACCCAGTGGTCGCCGTCGAGCCGCGCGCGGGTCCTGATGTTGGCCACGTCGGAGCCGCCCGAGGGCTCGGTCATCGCGAACCCGCCCCAGATCGGGCGCTGGGGGTTCACGAACGGCAAGAGAAAGCGCGCCTTCTGCTCCGGCGTGCCCATCGAGAGGATCGGCGGCTCACCGAGGCCGGGGCCCGGCAATGCGACGCTGATGCCGCGGTCCCAGTAGGCGCCCTCCTCCGCGAGCAGCACTTGCGCGGCGGCCGAGCTGGCCTTGTTTGGTGCGGCGGGTTGCGCCGCTCCTTCGCTGGCAGCCTCGCCGGGTGGGCGCCAGCGTGTGCGGCCGAAGCCCTCGGCGAGCATGCGCACGAAGAACGGGTCGTCCACCGGCAGCGGTGCGCCGGCGCGGTCGGCACGCCAGCCGGCCGGCCGCATCTCCTCACGACCGAGCCGGCGCAAGGTCTCCAGCCGTTGCTGGTCCTCTGCAGCGATCGAAAAATCCATGTCAGGCTCCCAGTGCGCCGGCGGCGAGAAAGGAAATCGGTGCAAGCGATGCATCGCCCGCGCCCAGTGCGTCGTCGCGCGCGGCATCGGCGCCGCCGAGCAGCAGGCCGAGCGCACGCAGTTCGCGCATGTGCTTTTCCACCGGGTAGTCGCGCATGAAGCCCGCGCCGCCGAGAATCTGGACCGCGTTCGAGCCGATGAACACGGCGTTCTCCACGGCCTCGATCAGCGCTGTTGCCGCGGCCTCGGTCGCGGGCTGGCAGGCATCGAGCCGCCAGGCCGCCTCGTGCAGCAACTGCCGGGTTGCGTCCACGGCGCTGTGCATGTCGACGATCAGGAAGGCCAGCGCCTGGTGGTGCGCGATCGGACGGCCGAAGGCCACCCGCTCGAGCGCGTACTTGCGCGCGTACTCGGCCGCCGCGTGCATCTGGCCCACGATCAGCGCCGACAGGTGAACGCGCGCATGCGCCAGCGCCAGCGCGGCGGCCGTGGGATCGGTCCAGGCTGCGTCAACCGGCGTGCGGTCCACGCGGATCTCGCTGGCGCCTGCCGCCCGCAAGCCCGCACCGGGCAGGGGCAGCACGGAGATCCCGTGCGTCACCAATTGCAGCCCGGTGCGGCTCAGCACCGCGAGCAGGTCCACGCGATCCGCAGGCCACCACGGCACGCTGCCACTCAGTGCATCGCCTGCGCCCTGCCAGATGCTCCGGTGGTCGAACACCAGCACCGCCCGCATGCCGGGCCTGTCCAGCGACCGGGCGTGCTGCCGCAGCGCAGCCTCCCCGCCGAAGGCCAGCAAGGCATGCGCGACGCTGCCGAGCGGCTGCAAGGCGATGGCAGCGCCGGGACATCCGCCGGCCAACCGTTCGGTCACCAGCACGCGCGCCACCGCGCCCATGCCGGCGCCGCCGCTGGACTCGGGCCAGTCGATGCGGTCGAAACCGATGTCGCGCGCTTCCCGCAGCACGGCGAGGGGAACGGCGCGCTGCTGCTCGAAGTCGCGTTGCGCAGGCAGCAGTTGCTCGTCTGAAAAACGCTGGGCCGTTTCGGTCACCAGTTCGAGGTCTTCGCCGAAGGAAAAGTCGATCATCGTGTGCTCCGTCTTCTCCTTGTGCTCAGCGACGCCCGAAGACCGGGTCACGGCGTTGCGCCATGGCGGCAACGCCTTCGCGAAAGTCGCTGGTCTGGAAATGCTGGCGTTGCTCGCCGGCCTCGCGCTCGACCGCCGCACGCACGGACTCCACGAGCCCCGCGCGCAGGGTGGCCCGCGTCGATTCCACGGCGATCGGCGCCGACACGGCGATTTCCTCTGCCAGCGCCTGGGCGCGGCTTCGGACCTCGTCCTGACCCACCAACTCGTCGGCCAGGCCGATGCGCACGGCCTCAGCACCGTTCAGTCGCCGCCCCGTGTACAGCAGCAGCGCCGCCTTCTGCGGCCCGATCAGCCGCGGCAGCGTGCAGCTCAATGCAAAGCCGGGGTGAAAACCCAGCCGCGTGAAGTTCGCACTGAAGCGCGCTTCGCTGCAGGTGATGCGGAAGTCGGCCACCAGCGCCAGCCCGAGACCTCCCCCCACCGCGGGGCCGTGCAGCGCAGCGATCACCGGCTTGGTCACGGTGAACAGGCGGACGGCCTGGCGGTAGAGCTCGGCCGGGTCGCGGCGCTCGCCCGCAGGGGGCGCGGGCGCCGAGAAATCGGCGCCCGCGCAGAACGAGCGGCCCTGCGCGGCCAGCACGATGGCGCGGCAATCCGGGTCGGCCTGGAGCGTCTCGAAGGCATCGGCCAAGCGGGAGATCAGCTGGAGGTCGAAGAAGTTGTGCGGTGGCCGGCACATCTCGACCGTGGCGGTGTGGCCGGCGCGATGGACGGAGAGGTCGGGCGTTTCCCGGTTTCCGGGCGGATGCATGGTGGCGGTCATGGGGTTCCTGTCATTCCGATTTTTCAAAAATATAACAGATACCTAATTTTTAAAAGTACATATGTATTATTATTTGGACCGATTCGAAAGACGGACGCGCAGTCGAACGACCGATTCATTCACGGAATCAGGAGAAAAAAAGATGGAGACAACAAGGCGCCAGCTGCTGGCTTTGGCGGGCACGGCGATCGAGGGCCAAGCCTTCGCACAGTCGAATGCCTTTCCCACGCGGTCGATCAGGATCGTGGTGCCGTTCACGCCCGGCAGCGGCTCGGACACTTCGGCGCGCTATTTCGGCGACCAGCTCGGCGCACAGGTCGGCCAGGCGGTGGTGGTGGAGAACAAGCCCGGCGCCAACGGCATCATCGCGCTGCAGTCGGTGAAGAACGCGCCGGCCGACGGCTACACGCTGCTGCTTGCGAGCAACTCGCCAATGGCGGTGAACCCGCTCATCATCAGGGACCTCGGCTACGACTCGGTCAAGGACTTCAAGCCCATCTCCGGCCTCACGCGCGGCATGAACGTGATCGTCGTGTCGAACGAATCGCGCTTCGCGACGCTCGAGGCGCTACTGGCGGCGGCCAAGAGCCAGCCGCTCAACGTCGGTACCTATTCGGCCGGCTACCAGCTTGCCGCAGCATGGCTCGCCAGCATGGCCGGCTGCGCGTTCACCAACGTGCCCTACAAGGGGCAGGCTCCGATCATGACGGACGTGATCGGCAACCAGCTCGACTTCGCGCTGGTCGATCTCGGCGGGGCGATACAGCAGATCAAGTCCGGCAGGATCAAGGCGCTCGCGGTCTCCGGCGAAGCGCGCAATCCCGACTTGCCCAACGTGCCCACGGTCCGCGAGAAGGGTTTCAACGAGTACGTCCAGTACAGCTGGGTGTCTTTCTACCTGCGCTCGCAGACGCCCGATGACATCACGACCAAACTCGCCGAGTCACTGCAGAAGACGCTCGCCACCGACGAAGCCCGCGCCTTTGCGCGCAAGACCGGCGGCGAACTGATGCCCTATCCGCCCGAGAAGATGCAGCGCTTCCACCTCGAGGAGATCGCACGCTTCCGAAAGATCGCGGCCATCATGAACATCAAGCCCGAGTGACGACAGGAACGCCGTCACGCAGTCGCTATGGGCGTGCCTGCGGGGGCCCCTCAACGGCCCAGGGTCTCGCACCACCTTGATGCACGCGCCCATCGCGGTGTTCGGAATCGCCGCATCGGCCCTGGGTGTGCCGCCTCATCTTGGCAAATTGGCCGGACCACTGAGCCCATTGGGCGACCTTGGCATGGTTCTTGATCCACGAAAAATGGACTTATCTCATCCGCAGTCGCGAACAGGGTGCGCCTACTGCGTCAGCGCCGGTAGAGCCTGGCCAGACAAGGCCACCGGCCCCCTTCCCACCACCCCAAGGAAAAGCCATGTCCGTTTCCAAACTTGAGCTGAGCGCCCGCGTTGCCGTGGTCGCGCTCGCCGCGGCCGCGCTGCCCGCGCGCGCGCTCGACGTCAAACTGGGTCACGTGCTCGCTGTCAGCCACAGCTGGCACAAGGCCGCCGAAGGCTTCGCCGCGGAGGTCAAGGACAGGACCGCCGGCCGCGTCAACTTCATCCTGTTTCCCGGCGGCCAGCTCGGCAACGAGAAACCATGGTGGAGGGCATGCAGATCGGCAGCCAGGGCGCGGCCGTCATTGGCACGGGTTCGCTGCAACCCGTGGACGCGCGTTTCGGCGTGGTCGAGCTGCCCTATGCCTGGAACAGCGCCGCGCAGGCCTACAGGGCCTACGACGGCGAACTGGGCGCGGCGCTCGCGAAGATCGCCGAGGGCAAGAACCTGGTGCTGCTGTCGTGGTGGGAGAACGGCTACCGCCACATCACCAACAACCGCGGCCCGATCAAGACGCCCGCCGACCTCAAGGGCCTGAAGACGCGCGTCACGCCCGACAAGATGCGGCTCGACGCCTTCACCCTGCTGGGCGCGGCACCCGCGCCGCTGGCCTTCGGCGAGCTCTATTCGGCGCTGCAACAGAGGGTGTTCGACGCCCAGGAGAACCCCTTGTCGATCATCTACACCTCGTCCTTCTTCGAGGTGCAAAAGTACCTGTCGCTCACGGGCCACGTGTGGAGCCCCGCGAGCCTGGTGGTTTCCAAATCGACGTGGAACCGCATCTCGCCCGAGGATTGCAAGGTGCTGAAGGCCGCGGCCGACCACTGGCGCGATGAACAGCGCCGCATGATCGCCGAGAGCGACAAGCAGTATCTGGCCCAGTTGAGCGACAAGGGCATGCAGATCAACGCGGTCGACAAGGCCCCGTTCGCTGCCGCCGCGGCCCCGGTGTGGAAGTCGTATGAGGCGACCTTCGGCCCGGAGCTGATGAGCCTGGTCAAGAAGTACCGCGAGGCCCCATGATGCTCACGCGCATGGCCTGCGCGCTGTCCGCATTCAGCAAGGCGTTCGGCGCGCTCGCGTGCGCCGTGCTTGCGGTGCTGGTGACCGCCGTGGTGTTCCAGCGCTTCGTCATGCACGACACGCCCCGCTGGGCCGAAGAGCTGCCCCGCCTCGTGCTGGTCTGGTCCGCCTTCATCGGTGGCGTGGCCTGTAGCCGTGAGCGCAGCCACCTCATGGCCGGGTTGCTGCCCTTCATCGTCAAAAGCCCCCGCGTGCTCGCCGTGGTTGACCGCATCAACCACGCGCTGATCGTCGCCGGCCTGGCTGCCTTGGGATGGGCCGGCTGGCAGCTGGCGCAGATGACCATGGAGCAGATGCTGCCCGCCATCGAGGTGTCGGCCGGCGTCGTCTACCTGGCCTTGCCGGTGGCGTGTGCGCTCACGGCCGTGGTCCACGTCGCCCAGTTCTTCGAACCCTGGCCTCCGGCGTATGCCGATTCTTTTCCCCTGGAGTAAGGCATGTCGGGCGGAGCCCTCTTTCTCATGGGCGTCTTCATGCTCACCATGCTGGTGGACCTGCCCATCGTCTACGGCATGGTGCTGTCCGGCTTGGCGTACCTGGCGATCTTCGATACCGCGCCCGTGGCCGTGGCGGCGCAGCAGTATGTTTCCGGCCTGGACAGCTTCACGCTGCTGGCCATCCCGTTGTTCATCCTGGCCGCGCAATTGATGAACGGCGCAGGCCTCACGCAGCGCATCGTGCGTCTGTGCGCCGCCATCGTCGGCGACGTCAAGGGCGGGCTGGCCGTCGTCGCCGTCATGTCGTGCCTGGTGTTCGGCGCCCTGTCGGGCTCCGGCGTGGCCGACGTGCTGGCCATTGGCAGCCTGCTGCTTCCGGCAATGGCCCGCGCGGGCTATGACAAGGGCTTCAGCTGCGCCCTGGTGGGTTGCGCCGGGACAAGCGCGACCATCGTGCCGCCGAGCATCGTGCTCATCATCTACGGCACGACCACCAACACCTCGGTGGGCAAGCTGTTCATGGCGGGCATCGTGCCGGCTGTGCTGCTGAGCCTGTCGCTGATCGCCATTGCAGTCTGGCAGGCGCGCAAATACGACTGGAGCGGCGGCAAGCCCTTCGAATGGGCCGAGTTGCGCGCGTCGCTTTCGGATGCGGTGCCCGCGCTGATGGTTCCCGTGCTGATCATCGGCGGCATCCGCCTGGGCGTCTTCACGGCCTCGGAGGCCGCGTCGAGCGCCATCGCCTATTCGCTGCTGATCGGCCTGTTCTGGTACCGCACGCTGTCGCTGCGCACCATCTGGCAGAGCCTGAAGGTGGCCGGGGAGGGGAGTGCGTCCATCCTGCTGATGATCGGTGCCTCGGGCTTCTTCGCCTGGATCCTGGTCGCGGAACAGGTGCCGCAGGCGCTGGCCGCGCTGCTGGCGAGCTGGACCGACAGCCGCACCACGGTGTTGCTGCTGCTGACCGCCGTGCTGCTCCTGCTCGGCACGTTCATGGAGGCGATCCCGATCATCATCATCGTCGCTCCCGTGGTCATGCCGGTGCTCGCGCATTACCGGATCGACCCGGTGCATTTCGGCATCCTGCTGACCATCAACATGGCCATCGGTGCGGTATCGCCGCCCGTGGGGGTGGACCTGATGGCCGCGTGCAAGGTGGGTGGCATCACGATGATGCAGACCCTGCGCCCGCTCACCTGGATGATGCTCGCGATGGTGGGCGTGCTGATGCTCGTCACCTTCGTGCCTGATCTGGTGATGTTTCTGCCGCGGCACGTGCAATGACGCGCCCCTCCATGGCATCACGCCGCCCGGCGTCTTTGCGTCGCAGCTGGCTGTTCACCTCGGGGTTGGACGAGCAGATGCAGCAGGCCGCGCTCGACAGCCGTGCCGACGTGCTGGTCGCGGATCTGGAAGAGTTCACCGCGCCAGTCGACCGCCCGGCGGCGCGTCCCCGCGTGGCCGCGCTGATGGTGCGCTGCCGCGCGCAGGGCGCCGTGGCCGCGGTGCGCGTGAATCGCCTCGCGGGGGATGGCCTGGCGGACCTGCGCGGGGTCATGCCCGGCGGCCCGCAAGTGATCCTTCTTCCATGCGTCGAGTGCGCCGAGGAGATCACCGCGTTGGCAGAAGCCATCGACCTCTTCGAGGCGGAACTGGGCCTGCCCGCCGGGACCACCGAGATCGTGCCCACGATCGAATCGGCGCTCGGCGTGGTGCGCATCCAAAGCATCCTGGCCGCCAGTGAGCGCATCAGCGCCTGCCTGCTCGCGGCCGAAGACCTCACGGCCGACCTGGGCGCCGAGCGCGGCCCGGACGGCCTGGAGCTCAACCATCTGCGCAGCCGCTTCCTGGTCGAGTGCCGGGCCGCAGGGCGCGTGGCGATCGACTGCCCGTTCAACTACCGCGATCTGCAGGCCCAGGCTGCGGACCTCGGCTGGGCCCGACGCATTGGCCTGAAGGGCAAGTGCACTGTTTTCCCCGAACAGGTCGCGGCCATTCACGCCGCCCTGACGCCATCGCCAGAGCAGTTGGCCTGCGCGACAGAGACGGTGGCGCGTTTCGAGGCCGCCCGTCGCGGCGGAGCTGCTGCCGGCCAGCCGATCGAAAGCCCCGACTACCACACCGCGCGGCGCCTGCTGGCGCGCGACACCGAATTCAGCGCATGGGCCGCACAAGCGCGGACCGAATGGCCCAACGGAGAACCGTCTTGACTTCGACTTCCACCCCCGCTTCGGCCCGGCGCAACGGCGGCCAGATTCTGATGCAGCAATTGCGCATTCACGGCGCCCGGCGCGTGTTCCTGGTCCCGGGGGAAAGCTACCTGCCCTGCATCGACGCGTTCAACGAGCACCAGGGTGCGATCGAGCCCATCGTCTGCCGCCAGGAAAGTGGCGCCGCCTACATGGCCGAGGCCTACGGCAAGCTCACCGGAGAGCCAGGTATCTGCTTCGTCACGCGCGGCCCGGGCGCGACGAACGCGAGCATCGGCGTGCATACCGCGTTCCAGGACTCGACGCCCATGATTCTCTTCATCGGCCAGGTCGGCAACGGCTTCTGCGAGCGCGAGGCCTTCCAGGAAATCGACTACCGCCGAATGTTTGGCCAGATGGCCAAGTGGGTGGCGCAGATCGACCGTACCGAACGCATCCCCGAGTACGTCGCGCGCGCGTTCTCGGTCGCCACCAGCGGCCGCCCCGGCCCCGTGGTGCTGGCCCTGCCGGAGGACACGCTGTGGGGCAGCGCCGAGGTGGTCGACCTGCCGCGCTACACCCGCGCCCACAGCCATCCCGGCGGCGCCGACTTGGCGCGCATGGCCGCCCTGCTGGAGGAGGCCGAACGTCCGCTGATGATCGTTGGCGGGACCGGCTGGACGAGCGAGGCGATGCATCAGCTCGAGGACTTCGCCGTGCGCTTCCAGGTCCCCGTGGGCACGGCCTGGCGGCGGCTCGAGTGTTTCGACCAACGCAGTCCCAACGCGGCCGGGCATGTGGGCTGGGCGATGACGCCTGCGTTGCGCCAGCGGGTGCGCGCTGCGGACCTGATCATCGCCGTCGGAACCCGGTTGGGTGAAGCGACGACCGAGGGCTACACGGTCATCGAAAGCCCGATGCCACGCCAGAAACTGGTGCACGTGTATCCCGATCCGGGCGAGCTGGGCCGCGTGTTCGCGCCCACGCAGGCCATCGTGGCGGATGTCGCGAGCTTCGCCGGCGCGCTGGCCGCGCTCGCACCCGCCAGGCCGCCGCAGCGCAAGGCACGGGTCGAAGCCGCGCACGCCGAGTACCTTGCCAGCCTGGTCCCCCTGTCCGCGCAGGGCCCGCTCTCGCTGGACGCCGTGGCCGCCATCGCGGCGGACCAACTGCCGCATGATGCCTGCATCACGGTCGGTGCCGGCAACTACGCGCTCTACCCGCACCGCTATCGCCGGTACACCGGCCCGGGCACCAGCCTCGCGCCCACCGTCGGGTCGATGGGCTACGGCTTGCCGGCCGCCATATCCGCCAAGTTGGAACAACCGGAGCGCACCGTCGTCTGCTACGCCGGCGACGGCTGCTTCCAGATGAACCTGCAGGAGCTGGGTGTGGCGTTGCAGTACCGCGTGGGCGTGGTCGTGCTGGTGTTCAACAACGGCATCTGGGGAACGATCCGCGCGCACCAGGAGCGTGAATTTCCGGGTCGCGCCATCGCACTGTCGTTCACCAACCCCGACTTCGCCGCGCTGGTCCGCAGCTATGGCGGCCACGGCGAGGTGGTGGAGTGCACCGAAGACTTTGCCGCAGCGCTCGCCCGTGCCTGCGCGTTCGCCGATCGCGAGAAACTGCCGGCGCTCGTCGAGTTGCGCTATGCGGCCGATGGCATCGCGCCCGGCGAGACCCTGTCGGGCATCCTCAGTGCAGCGCTCGCCCGGCAGCAAATCTCCGGCGCAGCGCATGGAACCTTCGCCGAGGCGGTGCCGCAGCCGTGCGGGGTGTCGGTGGCGGTGACCGACCCCGTCAACGATCGAGCGGATGCTCGACGATGAACTGGCGCAGGGCCGCGTTCATGCGGGTCTGCCAGCCCTTGCCGGTGGCCTTGAACGCGTCGAGCAAGTCGGCATCCAGCCGGATGGCGGTAAACACCTTGGTCTCTTCTGCCTTCGGGCGACCGCGTGGGCGCAGGGCCAATGCGGCGTACACCTCGGACGGCAGTACCTCGGCAGCCGGTCTGGCCCGGGGGAACCACGCATCATCGAGCTCTCTGGCGTCCGCGTCAGCAGCGATGCCCGCGGCGATGGCTGTTTCTTCTTCTGAGGTCGGGCTGACGTGCCCGACTTTAAGCTTTGGCATATCTTGTTTCCTCACGCTGGTTCGCTTTGCGGAGACTGATGACGCGAATGGCGTCACCACGAAGGCAGTAAATCATTACATGCAGGCGATCACCGATGTAGCCTGTTGCTTCAAACCGCTGCTCGGCGTATTGCTTGCGCGTGTCCTCGGAAACCACGGCGGTTTCCCATTCGAAGCCGTCGGCATCGGCCAAGGACAAGCCATGCTTGTCGAGCTTGCTCCCGTCTTTTGCGGGATCAAACGCGTAGTGCATGGGATTTATTGTATCAACACAAAATAGACGGAAACACCCCCGTCGCCGCTGCGCGCACGCGCCAGCCTGCGATGCGCTCCGGGATTCATGCAGCGCTACATGGCCCAGATGCGCGGCGGCTCGGCGCTGAGCTGCCACAGGGTCGCACGCCATGCGCTCCATACCTGCCTGAGCAGTTGCATCGCGGGCTCCACCTGCGGGGCCAGCGCGCGCAGCACCAGGACCTGCGCGCAGGGGCTGGTGGCGCCCGCGGTGTTCCTGAGCGCGTGCGCGTCCAGCACCGCGCGCGCGGCGTCCAGCGCGGCGTCGCGCCGGGTCTTGTCCAGCGCGCTGCCCGCAGCGAAGAACAGGCTCGCCATGCAGCGCTGCCCGGCGAGCCCCAGCGGGCTGCGCAGCAGGCGCTGGTCGGTGGCGTCGATCACGCCGCGCTCGCGCCACAGGCCGGGCAACTCGATGTGCTGCACGAAGCGCCCGGCCTCGAACGGCCGACCGGCATGCGGCAGGCCCAGCGCGGTCACG
>NZ_AFAL01000688.1 GCF_000193225.1 Verminephrobacter aporrectodeae subsp. tuberculatae At4
CGGGATCGGGCGATACAGGTTGCCCAGCGGAGCGCTGCCAAAGCCGAGCGCGCTGAAGTCGAGTGGCCGTCCGCTGCGGCCTTGGTATCGTCGGCCAGGAAGGGTTGCCGGGGCTTGGCGCATCACGGATCGCTTTCCAAAAAAAACAGTGGGGAAGTATGTGGCTGCTGCCAGAGCGCATGCGATGCACGCGCGCATGCAAGGCGGCGCACGCGCACTGTATGCGCCGCGCATCCGACGCCCTGCCCGTGTTTTCCCTGGTGCGCGGAGCCCAATGGAAGTGATCCCGTGCAAGGTGGCCGCGAGCCCGAGGGCCCGGCAAGCCGCCGCCTAAAATGGCCCGATGAGCACCCCGACACCGGCCCCCGCGAGCGCAGCCGCCCCCGAAGCCGCCAAACCCGGCAACTTCCTGCGCCAGATCATCGAGCACGACCTGGACCTGGGCACCTACACCAGCCGCCGCTGGGCCGGATCGCCCGGCGACGCCACGCACCACGCCCGGGGCGAACCCGACCCCGCCCGGATCCGCACCCGCTTCCCGCCCGAGCCCAACGGCCACCTGCACGTGGGCCACGCGAAGAGCATCTGCATCAACTTTGGCCTGGCGCGCGACTACGGCGGCGTGTGCCACCTGCGCTTTGACGACACCAACCCCGAGAAAGAGGACGCGCAATACGTCGACAGCATCATCGACGCGGTGCAATGGCTGGGTTTCGACTGGCGCCAGCCAGGCAACGACCGGCCCTACCAGGCGAGCGACTACTTTGGCTTCATGTACCGCGCGGCCGAATACCTGATCGAGGCCGGACACGCCTACGTGGACGAGCAGACGGTGGAGCAGATCCGCGTCAACCGGGGCGACTTCGGCAGGCCCGGAGTGAACAGCCCCTTCCGCAGCCGCAGCCCGGCAGAAAACCTGGCGCGCTTTCGCGAAATGCGCGACGGCCTGCACGAGGACGGCTCCATGGTGCTGCGCGCCAAGATCGACATGGCCAGCCCGAACATCAACATGCGCGACCCGACCATCTACCGCATCCGCCGCGCCACGCACCACAACACGGGCGACACCTGGTGCATCTACCCCATGTACACCTACGCGCACCCGATCGAGGACGCGCTCGAACAAATCACCCACAGCCTGTGCACGCTCGAATTCGAAGACCAGCGCCCCTTCTACGACTGGCTGCTGGAGCGCCTGAGCGAAACCACGAAGCACCCCGACGGACGCACCATGGGCGGCCTGCTGCCCGGCCCGCCCCCGCGCCAATACGAATTTGCACGCCTGAACCTCACCTACGTCATCACCAGCAAACGCAAACTGGCGCAACTGGTGTACGACCACAAGGTCAGCGGCTGGGACGACCCGCGCATGCCCACCCTCGTCGGCCTGCGGCGCCGCGGCTACACCCCCGCCGCGCTGCAACTGTTTGCCGAACGCATCGGCGTGAGCAAGAGCGCCAGCTGGATCGACTACGGCACGCTCGAAGGCTGCCTGCGCGAGGACCTGGAGTCCAAGGCGCACCGCGGCATGGCCGTTCTCAACCCGGTGAAACTCGTGCTCAGCAACTGGGACGAAGCCATGGGCGCCGGCCATCTGGAGCCCTGCACCCTGCCCGCCCTGCCCCACCCGCCCGAGGGTGTGGACAACCCCATGCGCCACTTCCGCCTCGGCAAGGAGGTATGGATCGAGCGCGAAGACTTTGAAGAGACCCCCCCCAAGGGCTACAAACGCCTTTACCCGCCCCGGCCAGGGGCTGGCGGTGAAACGCTCCAGGGAAACAGGGTGCGCCTGAAGGGCGGCTACGTCATCGAGTGCAGCGGCTGCACCAAGGACGCCTCCGGCAAGATCACCGAGGTGCAGGCCCGCGTGGAGCCCCACACCAAGAGCGGCACCCCCGGCGCCGACAGCGTCAAGGTCAGGGCCGCCATCACCTGGGTGGGCGTGGCCGACGGCGTGCCGGCCGAAGTGCGCATGTACGACCGCCTGTTCCTCGACGCCCAGCCCGACGCGGGCGGCAAGGACTTCATCGAAAGCCTGAACCCCGACAGCCTGAAAGTGCTGACCGCCATCGTCGAGCCCTCGCTCGCGAACGCCAGGCCGGACGACAAGTTCCAGTTCGAGCGCCACGGCTACTTCGTCGCCGATCGGCTGGACCATCGGGCCGGCGCGCCGGTGTTCAACCTGGCTGTGGGGTTGAAGGACCGTTGGGAAAAATAACCGCACTGCCAGATGCATGGAGGATGAAAGTGATTACTGAACTCCGGCTGGAGAACTGGAAAAGCTACAAGAAGTCTTCGCTGCACATCGATCCATTGACGGTACTGATCGGGACAAACGCCAGTGGAAAATCAAATGCTCTCGACGCTTTCATTTTCCTGCACCGAATTGCATCGGGAACAATGCTTACAACAGCGTTGAAGGGAGAAGATAAAGCATTGCCAGCCATGCGGGGTGGAGTCGATTGGGCAGCCCAAAGACCATCTTGTTATACACAAGCCCCCTCGCATGAACTATGCGTTTCGAAACGCGGGTCTACCCCCCTGCGGGGGAGACAGGCGGCTTTTCCGAAACAGCTTGGCGTCGAGCAAAGCGCGCCGTCGTACTCGGCAGATCCAGCAAGGCCCCTAAAACGGCCTTGGCGGACTATTCATTTTCGGTAAACATCTTTGCGATTGCCGATGCGTATAACCAGGATGCGCAAAGCGCCGTCCTCGATGCCGGCAATTATTCGCCAATCACCAACGCGGTATTTCCAGAAGACTCCCAGCTTGGAGCCTTTGAGGGCTTCGCCAATGCTGCGCGGGTCGTCGAGCTGGGCGACTCGGCCATGCAGAAACGCCAGGATTCGGCAGGCAGATTGCTGGTCGATCTTTCCCAGCTCGCGCTCGGCCGCTGGGTCAAGCTCAACCTTCCATACCATGACGTTTCATCACTTCTTCGAGTGGCACGGTTTGGGTTTTGCCTGCCCGAATGTCGATCAGACGTCGCTCTGCAAGGTACAAATCTTCGATGTCGTCCAAGTGCTCAAGGATAGCTTCGCGAGCATAGAAAGTCTTGGTGCGCCCGGTAGCCTGCGCCAGTGCTTCAAGGCGGGCTTCCACTTCGGCGGGTAGTCGGATGGCAAGCATGTTTCGGCCCCTGTTCTGAAAACGATATACAAGTATAACGTTAACTGGAGCGACTGGAAATTGTCAGCGCGTGGCATATTGAGGACAACACCAAGGGCAACAACGCCCATTGGCGACGCCACGATAAAACATATCGCCGGGTACTACGCTTTGGCTGGATTTGAAGTTCAGATCATTACTGGAGATCAGGGATTGAAGGCATACCAACCCGCCCGGCCACCCCTCCTTCTCCGCCGACGAGGCGGTTGATTCTTGCAGTTCCCGTCCAGACAGGGCTGAGCTTCCTCCCTGAGGCCCCCTGCCTTCCCGACAACGCGACCGCGCCCTTGGACCTCGGGGCTCCATGCGAGGACACCCGACGCACCATCCCCGGGGACGCCGGCATGGATGAAAAAAAAGATTGCAAAAAACGCGGGACATGAAAAAATAGACCCAATGGCGCGCCCCACCCCCCAACCTCCCGCCTCGACGACGATGTTCGAGACCCCGGCGATGCAGCGCATCATTCGCCTCTACCCGTCGCTGTCGCGCGCGCAGCAGCGCATTGCGGACCATGTGCTGCACCATGTGTTCGACGTGGCGACGGCGTCCATCGAGGAATTGGCGCAGGCCACCGGCGTGTCGGTGGCGACGGCGAATCGTTTCGCGCGCACCATCGGCCACGAGGGCTATCCCGAGTTCCGCGCCGACCTGCTGCAAACCTTCAAGGCGGCGCTGGAGCCGGTGGAAAAGCTGCGCGCACGCCAGACCGGCGCACTTGCGCACGACACCCTGGCCACGGTGATGGCGCAATCGGCCGACAACCTGGAGGCCACGGCCCGCATGCTCAGCGCGCACACCTGCGAACAGCTGGTGCGCGCCTTGCGGCAGGCTGAGCGCGTCTACATCGTCGGCTTTGGTGGCAGTGCCTTTCTCGCCAGTTCGGCGCTCCACCATCTCGACCCCCATTGCCGCAACGCACACCTCATCGGCGGAGAGGGTGGCGGCGAGCAGGCGGTGCGGCGCATGAACAAGCTGCGCGCCAAGGACCTGGTGCTCGGCATTTCATTTCCACGCTACTCGGCCGACACCGTGCGCCTGATCGACTTTGCCCAGCAGCGGGGCGCGCTGGTGGCGGCGCTGACCGACGGGCCGGCATCGCCGCTGGTGGGCTTTGCGCAGCACGTTCTCTACGTGAAGGCCGACAGCACCCTGCTGTCGCACTCGAACGTCGCGGCGCTGGCTGTCATCGAGGGGCTTGGCGCCGCCCTTGCGCAGGAGCATCCCGACGCGCTGGCGCAGGCGCGCGATCTGACCGGGCAGCTGATGCCCTACCTCTACTTCGAACGCGCGACTGCCCCGCGCGCCCGGTCTGCCGCGCGTGCCAAACGCAAGCCCTGAATCCTCCCGATCCGACCGCCGCCCGCCCGGGGGCGACGGCCGCCTTGCGCCCGTGGTCGCCATCCATGGCGGCGCGGGAACCATTAGCAGGACCCGCATGACGCAGCAAGGCGAGCAGGCGCACGCGCAGGCCCTGCGCGACATCCTGCTGGCCACGCAAGACGTCCTGCACGCGGGCGGCAGCGCGCTCGACGCCGTGACCCTGGCCGTCCGGCTGCTGGAGGACTGCGAGCTGTTCAACGCGGGGCGTGGTTCCGTCTTCACCCGGGACCAGACGCATGAGATGGACGCCGCCGTCATGGAGGGCACGGGACTGCGCGCCGGGGCGGTTGCCTGCGTCAAGCGGGTGCGCAACCCCGTGCTCTCGGCGCGCCTGGTCATGGAGCGTTCCGAGCATGTGCTGCTGGTCGGCGAAGGCGCCGATGCCTTCGCCCAGGTCCACGGCATGGCGATGGTGCCCGCTTCCTATTTCTCCACGCCCGAGCGTTTGCGCCAATTGCAGCGTGCCAAGGAGTCGGGGGGCGCGCAGCTGCTTCTGGACCATGACGGCGCCAGCCTCGCGGATGGCGCGCAGCAGACCCCGGCGGGCGCGCCCCTCGATGGCGACACCAAGCACGGCACCGTGGGTGCGGTGGCCTGCGACGCGCAGGGCCATGTGGCCGCAGCCACCTCCACGGGCGGCCTGACGAACAAGATTCCGGGCCGCGTCGGCGACACGCCGCTGATCGGCGCTGGCTGCTATGCGGACGACGCGACCTGCGCCGTTTCGTGCACCGGCATCGGCGAGGCGTTCATGAAGGCGGTCGCCGCGTACGACGTGGCTGCGCTCATGGCGTATGGCGGACTCAGCCTGGACCACGCCGCGACGCAGGTGGTGCAGCACAGGCTCGGCCGCTTCCATGGGCGCGGCGGATTGATCGCGGTGAATGCGCATGGCGAGGTGGTGATGCCCTTCAACACCGAAGGCATGTACCGCGGCCATGCCCGGGTGGGCGCGGAGCCGGTCGTCGGCATCTACGCCTGAAACGCGGCGCAGGGGCGTAGCGCTCGCGGCGGAATCGAAAGGAACACACATGCGAATCCGGGATTGCAACTGGATGCAGATCGAGACCTATCTCCAGCGCGACGACCGCGTGGTCCTGCCCATTGGCAGTACCGAGCAGCACGCCTACCTCAGCCTGTGCACGGACGCCATCCTGGCCGAGCAGGTGGCGGTGGACGCCGCGCAAGCCATCGGGGTGCCGGTCTACCCCGCGTTGCCCTTTGGCCTTTCGCCCTATTTCATGGCGTTCCCCGGCACCGTGTCGCTGCGCGTCGAGAGTTATCTCGCGCTCATCCAGGACATGCTCGATAGCGTGGCCGCGCATGGCTTCAGGCGCATCCTGATCGTCAACGGCCACGGCGGCAACCAGCCCGCGGCCAGCCTGGCCATGCAATGGATGGCACGCAATATGCAGGTACGGGTCAAGTTCCACAACTGGTGGAACGCACCCAAGACCTGGGCCAAGGTCAGGGAGATAGACCCCGTGGCATCGCACGCATCCTGGATGGAGAACTTCAGCCACACCCGCATCGCGGGCGTGGGGCAGCCGCAGCACCAGCGGCCCATGATCGACCTGGAGCGCCTGCGCCAGATGCACCCGGGGAGGTGCGCCGTTACCTGGGCGATGGCAACTACGGCGGGCACTACCACAAGCCCGAAGACGTGATGCAGGCGCTGTGGCAGGTGGCGGTGTCCGAGACGGCAGAGGTCCTGGACGGCCCATGGCTATGACCGGCAAGGCGATGCGGGCCGTCGGCCGCCCGGAGGTGGCGTGGTGCTGAACTTCGTGCTGCGCCGCAGCGTGCAGGCGCTCGCCGTGCTGCTGCTGATGTCGCTTCTGGTGTTCGCGGCCGTGTACGCCATTGGCAACCCGATCGACATCCTGATCAATCCGCAGGCCGATCAGGCGCTGCGCGAGGAGACCATCGCGCGCTACGGGCTCGACCAGCCGGTGCTGCTGCAATACCTGCTCTTCCTGAAGAACGCGCTCGCGGGCGATTTCGGCACCTCCTTCATCTACGACACCCCGGCGCTGGGCCTGATCCTTTCCTGTCTTCCGGCGACGCTGGAGTTGGCGCTGGTCGCGATGCTGCTGAGCGTGTCGCTGGGCGTGCCCCTGGGCATGCTCGCGGGCTACCGGCCGCATGCGTTTTCGACCCGGCTCATCATGGGCGCGACGGTGCTGGGCTTCTCCGTTCCGGCGTTCTGGATGGGTCTGATGCTCATGCTGCTCTTCGCCGTGCAACTGGGCTGGTTCTCTTCGGGCGGGCGCGGCGAGACCGTCGCGCTATGGGGTGTCGAATGGTCGGTTCTGACCCTGGACGGCTGGCGCCACCTGCTGCTGCCGGCGCTCAACCTGGCGCTCTTTCGCTTGGCGCTGATCGTGCGGCTCACGCGCGCCGGCGTGCGCGAGGCCCTGCTCGCCGACTACGTGCTC
>NZ_AFAL01000687.1 GCF_000193225.1 Verminephrobacter aporrectodeae subsp. tuberculatae At4
CCGGCGAAGACGTGCGTTCATCACGAAGCGACCTCCGCTCTTTTGGCGTGGTAGCCATCGAGCGCGGGCATCGCCTGCGGGAACTCGCAGGAAATCCGTTCCTTGCCGCGCCCCAGGCCGCGTCGGCGAACTTGCAGCGGCCCGATCGACGCGGCGCTTGTCAAGTGGATGCCGCCGCAAGGAATGACCCTGCCGTCGCAATGCCAGAGACGCGCGTCGGGTTCTGCGGCGTGGGCGCTCACCGAGACGAGTGCGTTGCTCTGCACGTAGGCGTTGGCCACCAGCTCAATGCGCGCCAGTTCGTCAGCTTCGAAGCGATTCTCAACCGCGAAGTCGAAGCGCGCGCCGTGCGGGCGGATGTGGCAGCCTATGGTCGACTCAATAGCTTCTGGCCGGACTTGGCTGATTCCGAGATAAAGGAGGTGTGACGCAGTGTGACTGAGCGCCAGGCGTGCGCGCCGTTCGACATCGATCTGCACCACAACCGGCGCGCCAAGGCTCGCTTGACGCAGGAGCAGTCTGTCCTCGGGCACAATAACGTGCTTGATGACACCACCCACCTGCAGCCCAGGGAATTCGGCCAGTCCAGCGGGATGCAAGTACAGCTTCTTGGCATCGTCGAAGCGCAGCACCGTTCCGTCGTCGAGGACGATCGTACCGTGATCCGCCTCCTGCCCTCCACCTTCCGGATAGGCGACGGTGGCATCGAGCTCGATTGAATCGTCCTCAATGCGCACCACGCGCGCGGGTGCCTTGTAAAGCAGGAAGTCTTCGTAGTACAGACGGCGTGTTCGTCGATTGAAAATCATATCGTTTCCCGGATTCAGCGAAGTCGCGCAGTTCATAAAAGCATGCTGAGTTCTGAGGCGCGCGGCTTTACGATTTGGAGGCTACTGCGCAGCACCACTTTGCTGCCAGCCGGAACGTCACTCGTCACGGTGCAATGGGGGCCGATGAAGACGTCGTCGCCGATGTCGACATTGCCGAAGACACGCGAGAACGCGCCAAGCTGCACGCGGTCGCCGACGGAGGGATGGCGCTTGCCACAGGAATTGGCGGCGATGCCGCTTGCCCCCAGCGTGACGCCGCCGAGCACGTAGCAGTCGTCGCCGACCAATACGGTCTCTCCGAACACGGTGCCCACGCCGTGATCCAGCACGAAGCGCCTGCCGATGGAACTGCACGGATGGAGTTCCGCGCCGGAGAGCATCTTTCCCCGGCTCGACACCAGCAAGGCGTAGCAGGATGACTCGTTGTCCTCGGACTGCGCCTTCTGCGCGAGGCGTTCCATGGCATTGGCGATCCGATAATGAAGAACCGCCCGATAAGAGGTGTAGGTTTGGACGATGCGAAAGGGGTCGCCCCGTGAAGCCGGATCCTTCCTCGCAAAGGCGCAGGCATCAGCAGCTAGCGTCTCAAGCACCTGCCCGACGAGCGCAGTGCCTTCGATGAAGCGGATGTAGCCAGGGGAACAGCACTCCCAAAGCGCTGTCTCCACCTGCGAGCGGATTGCCTGAATCAATGACATGACTTCTCCGATTTATTTTTTTCCCGTGCCGCAGTCCGGGATCGTAAATCTACTCAGCCCCCGGGCCCGTGGCCCAGTCGATCAACCAAAGCGAGGTTGAACCGGAGCGCCCTGAAAGGCTTGGGTGAGCGCGTCAAACAGCTTGGCCCCTTGCTTGTTCAGCGTTGCCAAGTAAGAGCGGATGATGCAGTAGATATCCGCCCCGTCGCTTGTCCGAAAGCACCCGGAAATCTTCTGCTTGACCTTGGGCATGCGCACAGCCTGCTCGGCCACGTTGTTCGTGAAAGGCACGTTCGGGTCGGTCATGAAACGCCAAACGTCATCGCTGTAATCGCGTAGCCGGCCGATCAGGTTGGCGGCCTTGCTCTGCTTGATGCGACCGCGTTGGCCATTGGCCTGCACGCGTGGATTGAGCAGATCGCCTTCGGCCAACGTTGCCTCGAAC